>CP169075.1:0-116000 GCA_041891055.1 Halorutilales archaeon Cl-col2-1
GAGATGGGATATCCTTGTGAGGTCAAGATCAACTCCCCACAGGTGCGACGTATTCGGATTTGATCTTCTCGCCTTCTCTCCATTGATAGTAGTAGTAATCGCTACCCTCGATTGTCTTCACAGTCAGTGTAGCCTTAGCCGGAGCATCGAGGTCGTCTACGAGATCTTCCCACTCGTCTTCATCCCAGTCGTCAGGCACGTCTTGCTCGACGACGTCACCAGCTATCTCGTCTTCGGAGAGCTCACGGTTCTCCTTCCACTCGGCTAACTCTTCAGCCCACTTGGATAAGTCTCGGAGAGTGTTTGCGTCCTGGCTATTCACTCCTTTTCTCACGTATTTCGGGACGTTCGAAGGTGCGGGCGGTCTCTCAGTCATAGCTAACCAACATTTTAGACAGATAGTATAAAATCTGTTGGTTAGCTAAGATAGAATAGACTCCGGGGAAAATTGAAACACCACAGTTAAGCACGCTCATATCTTCGTTGAACCTGTGGTGTAAAAAAACAGCGAGAGTTCAACAGGTTGACCCCGTAGTCGATCACCTTCTATAGAGACCGATAAGCAAAGAGAAGACGAAAGCTAAGACAGCCGCGACGACTCCGAAGCCAGGCTGTCCTTCTCCTTGTTCTTGCTGTTGTTCGTCAGTAGTCTCCTGTTGTTGCTGTTGGTCAGTAGTCTGATCCTGTCTATCGTCGCCTTCTTGGACGTCTTGGTCGGTCTCTGTTTCGGTAGTCTGGTCTTGGCTTCCGTCGGAGACAGTGGAGTCATCGTCTGGTTCGTCTGCTGTCGTATTCTTCGGTTCTACGTCTACGGTACCGGCAGTTGTGCCGTCGACTGAGACCGTATAGCTCCCTGTTTCGTCGAAGATGTGGCTGAATCTAACCGTCCTTTGCTTGAGTATTCGTACCTCTGTGTCTTTGGTCTCTACTGTCTCGCCGTCGACGATGAGCGAAGCCGTGTAGGTTCCCGTACTTCCCGTGTTCTCGACTACAGCTTCGACAGTGACTTCCTCGCCTACAGTGGTTTGGATTGGTGAGACTCCCGCAGTTGTTACGTCGAAGTCCGGCTCTACATCTCCTGAGCCTCCGCCTGTGCTAGTCTGGGTACTTGTACTCGTACTCGGGACAGTGACGACGAACTGTGAGAAGCCCGGGGTATCAGCTTTGTAGAAGTAATACGTGTTAGACTCTCCGGTCTGTGTGATATTCATCTCGTTCCACTGTGACTGTGTTGTGTTGTACCGGTATAGCTTGACGTCACCCGCTCCAGCATTGCTCGGCAGGCTGTCTTTACGTACTCTGAACTCTATGGTAGTGTTGTCGTAGACTGACTCGGGTGTACTGGTTGAGTGGTTGAGCCTAACGTATTCGAGAGGATTCTGACTGTTACTACTATAGCTCTGGGCGTCGTTGCCTCCGATTGGGCTTTTCGAGTGAGTTATGTTTATCTTGAAGCTGGTCTCGTTATGGACGGTCATATTGAGTAGACGGAAGCTAGCCGATTCTCCGCTACTCTTTTGGCTTGTGACATTTACACTCAGATTGGCTCCATCAGGGATGTTCTTACCTTCGACATCTACTTGGGGACTCTGTGACGACGAGTTGACAGATATATTCAGTCCTTCTTGGAGTCCAGGCGCGGGCGACTGGGTGTTGTTCCGTAGGTACGGGTACGAGATGTGGGTGGGGTTGTCGAAGACTTCCCAAGTATTCTCGAAGTCGAAGCCGGCGAGGCTAGTGTTCGCCTTGAGTTGGTCGGTCGTGAGTCCCGTCGAGTCGTTGTCCGTATACTGTGTTGCTTTCCCGATGCCGTCTGTCTGATTGGTCGTGTTCACGTCCCAGTAGGCGTCGGTCACCGTGCCTTGGTCGTCGAACCCGACAAGTCCGCCGACATCTGTATCACCCGAGACAGGTCCGGCTGTATACGACGATTTCACTGTTCCGACGTTGTCGCCGACAAACCCGCCGACTGAATCGTTGCCGGAGACGTTACCGGTCGCGTACGATGATTTCACCGTCCCGTAAGCAGTGTTCTCGCCGACAAGTCCGCCGACTTCTGTATCACCTGAGACAGGCCCAGTCGCGTATGACAACTCTGCTGTCCCCGAGTTTTGTCCGATAAGTCCTCCGGTCTTGTTAGATCCGGAGACGGTACCGGTCGCGTACGATCGATCCACTGTCCCGCCGTTGTCGCCGACGAGCCCGCCGACATAGCATCCATCGAGGACGATACAGTCAGAATCAGAACTGACAGTCGCCGTCGAGTGTGATGCATTCACCGTCCCGCCATCCTTGTTTTCTCCGACGAGTCCGCCCACCTTTCCGGATCCAGAAACGTTCCCCGTCGAATACGCTGAGTTCACCGTCCCGGTGTTGTTGCCGACGAGCGTGCCGACGCGGTTGTTCGCGTTGCTCACGTCGGCATCTTCGAGACCGACGTTCTCGATGATGGCTTCCACTCCCGTATTGCCGAACAGACCCGTGCCGTCGGTGTCAGGACGGGCACGGTCGATGTACAGGCCCGTTATCGTGTGGTTGGCACCGTCGAAACTCCCGGTGAACGCTGTTGGTGAATCGCCGATAGGGACGAAGCCTTTGCCGCTGTTGGACGTATCTGACGCCACGTCGTCATAGCCCACCGTCGACTCGTTCAGGTCGGCGACGAGCGTGAAGTTCGCACCGAGGTTATCGCGGGTGTTGTTGAGATGGTACCAGTTGGCTATCTCGTAGGGGTCTGACTCGGTGCCCAAGCCGCCGGCGTAGGTATCGGGCGGGGCGACCGACACGGTCTGTGTCGCCGTGTCATTCTTGCTGGCGACACTGACCTCGATGGCTGGCGTATCGTCGGAACCCGTCGCGTAGGTGAACGTCTCCGTCGTCGACTCGGAGGCATCCAGCGTGACCGAACGGTTCGCCTCGGTCGTGCCATTGACGGTAAGCTTGATCGTCTGCGTCCCGCTTTCCCCGCCTGTATTCTCGATTCTCGCGTCGACGACGACATCGCCGCCGGCGGTGACAGAGGCGTTGACATCCGTGACACTCACTGAAAAGCTCGCCGTCGTCTTCTCCAAGACAGTGATCTTGTCTGTCGTCGCGGTGTTTGTGGTTAGATTGTCGGTCGCAGTCACAGTGTACGGGCCATCGTCGGCGTTGAGACCGTCTATCTTCTGCGGGTCGAAGGTGAGCGTCGTCGACCCGTCGCCGGCGAGGGTCTGCTCGCGCGTCGTGACGACTTCTCCAGCGTCGTTCTCAAGCACGGCAGTAAACGGTTTGCCGCCACGGAGCGCGGTAACATCGATCTCGAATGCTGTTTCGTCGCTCACTGCCGTCGTATTAGCGGCAACGGACCACCCGAGATCCCGGAGCTCGAAGTACTCGACGTTGGAACTGGTGTTGTCAAACTCGAGTTCGACGATTTCACCGGTATCGAACTGCGAACTCGCTGGGTCGAGGACCACTATTTTACTGTTCGGTCCGGTTGAGAGATCCTGACCAGTCGCGTTGATGAAGACGCCTGTGTTGGTGCCGGCGAGATCAGAGCGAATAGCGATGGGTGCTCCGCGGTAGATGCGCTTGGCATTGATCGGATCGTCGATCCCATCGCTTTCGTCGATAACCGCACTGGTGACCGTAGCTTGTCCAGAAACATGTGTCGTTTCGGCAGTGGAGTCCTCGAACGACAGGTCGAACGCGACGGTCAGATTCCGAATGGGGTCGATGTCGACGGGACTGCCGCTGCTGAGCAGTGTGATGGTATGATTGGTGGCACCCGTACCGGTCGATGGAGTAACGGTCGTATTGTCGATAGGGCCCGCAGTTGTGCCGTCGGATGCGTTGTAGATCTCGCTGCCGTCGAGGAACACCTGCAGAGAGTTCGACTCGATGGCCGTCGTCTCGTTCGTCACGATCTCGATGCCCCCGCCGGCCTCGATTGTCGATTGGATTCCCGGACTGTCAGTCAATGCGGACTCGAAGCTGACCGCCGCAGTGTCTGTGTCACTCTCGCTTGCGACGGTCATGTCGCCAGAGCCAGCGTCGCTCGACTCGGTGCCCCACTCCAGCGTCACTGTCGTCGAATTGCCGCCGTCCAGCGTCACCGACTGGCTGTCGACCTGCAGGCCGTCGATGTCCGCCAGCGTGACCGTCCTTGTGGTGGTGATATTCCCTTCGTTGGTCACCGTCGCCGTAACCGACAGCGTTTCGCCGGGCGACACCGGTGCGTTCGTCGACTCGATGGACACCGAGAAGTTCCCCGGTGGAGTATTGGAGACGGTTATCTCGTCGGTCGTCGCAGTGTTGGTGGTCTGATTGTCGGTTGCAGTCACGGTATAGGGACTCTCGTCGGCGTTGAGACCGTCTATCTTCTGCGGGTCGAAGGTGAGCGTTGTCGAGCCGCCGGCGGCGAGAGACTGCTGACGTGTCGCGACGACATCGCCAGCGTCGTTTTCCAGGTTGGCGGTGAACGGTTCGCCACCCCGTAACGCAGTGACATCAACGTTGAGGGTCGACTCGTTCGAGACGGTGGTCTGTCTGGCAGCGACCGACCAGTTGAGGTCTCGCAGGACGAAGTACTCGAGGTTGGAACTGTTGCTGTCGAACTCGACCTCGACGATTTCACCGGTGTCGAACTGCGAATCCGCGGAGTCGACGGTCAGCATACGGCTGTATTGCGCCGTCGAGAGATCGTGACCGGTCGCGTTGAGGTAGACTTCCGTGTCATTCCCGGAGCGATCCGCGTGAAAGGCGATGGGAGCCCCGCGGTAGATGCGCTGGGCGTTGCTCACTGTATCGTTGCCGGCACTCTCCAGAACAACCGCACCGGTGACGGTGACTGCCTGTGACTCCTGTGCCGTGACCGTCTGCCCATCGACTGTTCGTTCGAGACCGACGACGACGGTTAAATTCCGAGTGGGATCGATGTCGACGGGACTGCCGCCGCTGGTCAGCGTGATCGTGTGGTTGCGGGACGCCGTGCCAGGCGAGGGGCTGAGGGTCACCCCATCGATGGGTCCGGAAGCCGTGCCGTCGGAGGCATTGTAGATCTCGGTTCCGTCGAGGAACACCTGCAACGAGTTCGACTCGACGGCTGCCGGTTCGTCCGTCACGAGTTCGACGGTTCCGTTGGCTTCGGTTGCCGTTCGGATTGTTGCCGGAGCCGTATCGACGGTAACGGTCGTGGTTGCGGTGTCGTTCTCGCTTGCCACACCGACCTCTATCGCTGGCGTATCGCCGGACTCCGTCGTGTACGAAAACGTCTCCGTGGTCGTTTCGGAGGCGTTCAGGGAGACCGACCGGCTCGTCTCAGTCGTGCTGTTGACGATAAGCTCGACTGTCTGCGTCCCCCTTTCCCCGCCTGTATTCTCGACTGTCGCGACGACGACGACATCCTCTCCAGCGGTGACCGACTCGTTAACGTCGGCGATACGCACATCGAAGTACGGATCGCTCGTGGAGGTAACGGTGATAGCGGCGCTGTCGGTCACCGCCGTCCCGTTCTCCGTGTACGGTTCGTCGACCGAGAAACCGGACTCGAACTCGAATTGCTCGTCGCCGTCCGTGTCCTGGTGGGGCATTGCCACCACTGTCGTGTCCTCGTCGAGCGTCGAATCGAGCGTGATCTCGACGTCGCTGTCACTGCCCGACTCGATATAGTCACTGTTCCCGATGACCGTGCCGCTGGCGTTGTCTCGGTGCATCGCGACGAACCCGCCGTCGGACATGGTGACCGACTCGACGGTGACGGTGCTGCCGAACGATTCCTGATCGTTAAACGTGATGGAGGCACTCGTGTCTCCGATACGACCGTCGACTAGCTGGTCGATTATTTGCTCGTTGTCTCGCTTGACGTCGATTGTGAAGTTCGCACCCTGTTCATTCCCGCTGAAGTCCGCCGTCGTCGACCACGTTCCGTCGGGCTGGACGTACGTGGTCAGGGGCTCCACGAACGGGTTGCCCTCGTCGGTGCCGGTGACTCTGATAGTGAGTTCCGTCCCCGGGGCGACGTTCGCCGTCCCCGAGATCGTCTGTCCGGCGGCTTTGTCAACCAGTACCTCGTCGACAACCCCGTCGTTGTCGATGTCCGCGTTCGTGTCGACGGTGGCGGTCGGTTCCTCGAAGGACCACTCGTCGCGGACCGTCGTGGTGTCGTCGTTGACGCCGTCCGCGTCGCTGGTCGTGAAGTTCGTCACCAGTTCATTACCAGCGCTGAACTCGGCGACACGGTCCGTGTCGATGACCAGCCAGTAGATGTCGTCGTTGGCGTCGACTATCAGGTCGCTGGTGCTCCGGTTGAGCGTCGCCGAGTAGGCGTCTACGTTCGCACCTGGGTTGGTCTGGTTGATAAAGAACTCCCAGGCAGCACTATCACTGTCAGTCTCCTCGAAGAACGCGGCCGTCGCGTTCGGACTGTCACCGGCCGTCCGGTTTGCCAGCACGCCTTCGAGCCCGCTGGCGTCGATTCGGGTAAGCAGGACGTCACCGTCCACGACCACCGAACTCTCGGTGATGTTATCGTCGCTCTGGAGCATCGAGATGTCGCTACCGTCCGCAATGTCACTTGCTCGACTCTCGGGTGCGACGTACGTGGTTACGCTATCCGTCGAGCGCTCGCTCAGCTGCAGCGTCCCGGTCGCGTCTTCGCCGTCGGCGGTCTCCGACGGTGGCGTCGTTCCGGCAACGGCCGACACTGCGTAATCGTCGGCGCCCAGCGTCTTTTCCGACGGGGTGGATACGTTGTCGTTGGCGTCGAAGGCACCGCTGTCTGACTCGACATCGACGACGCTATCGGCGTCATCCGCCGTCGAATAGACCCGATAGCCGTTGTCGCTCGTCCCGGCGGTGTACGTGTTGAACTCCAGTGCAACGAAGTCGTCGTCGTCGCCGTCCTCGACGGTGACGTTCTGGGCCCAGTTGTTCGCGCCCACAGTCCCGATCGTGACTGTCGCGGTGTCCGTATTCGAGAGCAAGAGAGCGATAGTGGCGACATCGCCGCGCTCTTCGCTGTAGATACTTTGATTGAGGGAGACGGAACCCGATGGGGGTTCACTGACACCTACTTCCTCGGTCGTGGCCGTCTCGTTCTCGCTTTCGACACCGACCTCAATCGCCGGTGTGTCGCCGGTACTCGTCGCGTAGGTGAACTTCTCCGTCGTCGACTCGGAGGCATCCAGCGTGACCGAACGGTTCTCCTCGGTCGTGCCATTGACGGTAAGATTGATCATCTGCGTCCCGCTCGCGCTACCCGTATTCTCGATCTTCGCGTCGACGACGACATCGTCGCCGGCGGTGACAGAGGCGTTGACATCGGCGATACGCACATCGAAGTACGGACCGCTCGTGGAGACCGACTCCAGCCCCGGCGCTGGCGTCTGGGTGTTGACCTGGAGATACGGATACGAGACCTGGGAGGCGTTGTAAATTGCCCACGTGCTCGTGTAATCGAATCCATCGAGACTCTCGTTGCCCTTGAGTTGGTCGGTCGTGAGTCCAGTGACATCGCCAGACCCTAACCCTATTCCGTCCGATTGATTCGTCGTATTCACGTCCCAGTACCCGTCACTCACCGTCCCCTCGTCGTGCCAGCCGACAAGTCCGCCGACTTCTGAGTCGCCGGAGACGTTGCCCGTCGCATACGCTTGCGCCACCGTTCCGAGGTCGTACCCGATTAGACCGCCGACGTGGTCGGTTGAGCTAGAGACGCTTCCTGTCGCGTAGGATCGCTTGACCGTCCCGACGTTGTTGCCGACGAGCCCACCGACATGGATGTCTGAACTGGAGACACTTCCTGTCGCGTAGGATCGCTCGACCGTTCCGTCATTATATCCGACCAGCCCGCCGATAGTGCTTCCATCCCCGGAGACGGTGCCCGTCGCGTTCGATGATGCCACCGTCCCGGTGTTGGAGCCGACGAGTCCACCAACCTGGCTATTCCCGGAGACGTTCCCCGTCACGGAGGACATCTTCACTGTTCCGTCGTTAGAGCCAACCAGTCCGCCGAGTTTGTTGGCATTAGGGCTGGAAAGATTGCCAGCCGCGTACGAGGAATTCACTGTCCCGCGGTTGAAGCCGACCAGTCCGCCAACATCCTCGGACCCGGAAACGTTAGCCGTCGTGTTCGAGAACTTCACCGTTCCGCCGTCATTATAACCGACGAGTCCACCGTTTTTAAATGCGGTTCCAGAGATGTCCCCTGAGACCGACGATCCCTTCACAGTCCCGCTGTTCCGGCCGACGAGCCCGCCAATATTGTTATAAATATCTGGATTGTTCACGTCAGCGTCTGCGAGACTCAGATTCTGGAGTAGCGCCCCCGACCCGGTCCTGCCGAACAGTCCGGTGCCATCCGCAGAGTCGCGAGATCGGTCGATGTACAGTCCCGTAATCGTGTGATTACTGCCATCGAACGTGCCATTGAACGTCGCGGTGTCGGATCCGATGGGTTCGAACCCCTTCCCGCCGTTCGCCGTTGCGTTTGCCACCTCGTCGTAGCCGGTCGTCGACTCGTTCAGATCGGTGACGACCGTGAAGTTCGCCCCGGGCGTGTCGCCGACGTTGTCGAGATGCGTCCAGTCGGCGATGTGCCATGGATCCGTGTCGGTGCCGACGCCGTCCGCGAAGAGGGCGGCCTGCAGTCCCGGCGCGGGCTGTTGGGTATTGTTCAGCAGGGACGGATACGAGACGTTCTCGCCGTCGACAGTCGTCCACGTGGTGTCGAAATCCAACCCGTCCATGTATTCGACGGCGGCACCGCCGGTCATCTCCGCCGTCGTGAGTCCGGTGCCGCCATCGGAGGTGCTCTGGTTGGTCGTCTCGATATCCCAGTAGGAATTGATGACCGTCCCGCCGTAGGTGATGCCAATAACTCCGCCGACACTGCTGTTACCCGTTACGGTGCCAGTCGCGTACGAGGATGTAATCATCCCCTCAGAATCGTATCCGACGAGGCCGCCGACATCGTTGTCACCGGAGACGTTACCGCTTGCGTACGAGGCGTCAATCGTCCCTGTATTTTGCCCCACCAGGCCACCGACCTGTCCGTCGTTGGCGGAGACGTCACCGATTGCATACGACTGTTCAACCGTTCCCTCCCTGTTCCAGCCGACGAGCCCGCCGACATTACTGGAAGAGCCAGTGACGTTCCCTGTCGCGTATGTCGAATGCACCGCCCCGCCGTCGTTCTCACCGACAAGCCCGCCGACATCGTCTTGTCCGGAGACGTTGCCGGTCGCGTCCGAGGAGTTGACTGTCCCTGTATTGAAGCCGACCAGACCACCGACCCTTTCGGTGCCGGAGACGTTCGCCGATGCGGACGAGTCATCCACTGACCCCGTATTTTGTCCCACCACCCCGCCGACATGGTAAGTGCCTGAGACGGTTCCGGAGACGTTTCCAGACACGGACGTCCCGTTCACTGTTCCTTCGTTGTAACCGACTAACCCGCCGATATTTTCCTCAATATCATCTGGATTATTTACCTCAGCGTCTGCCAGACTGACGTTCTCGATCATCGCCCCCGAGCCACTCCTGCCAAACAGCCCGGTGCCATCTGCACTCTCCCGGGAGCGATTGATGTACAGTCCCGTTATCGCGTAGCCGCTGCCGTCGAAACTCCCGGTGAACGGTGTCGTCTCGTTGCCGATTGGCGCGAATCCGTCGCCACCGTTCCACGAGCTCGTGTTGCTCGCGTCGATGTCTCCCGCGACCGTGTAGTTCGCGTCCAGGTCGCCCGCCACCGCCTGGAGTTCGGTGACGTTCGTGATGTTGTAGGGAGAGTCGGCGGTGCCGTTGCCCTCCATCCCGTCGAGGATATCGGAGTAGTTGCCCGCGTCGGGCGCGTTCGCCGCAGCGGTGCCAGCCCCGCCCGTCGACAGCGCCAGCACCGACACCAACACCAGCGATACAAGATATACCGCCCTTAGCTTTCCAGAAGCCTTTTTGCTCTGTCGCTGGACGAGTGCCCTCCGCTCATCTTCGTCTCGTGTCACGGATTCGTCGAGTCGTTTCCCTTGGTCGTTGCTCATCGGGATACCACCGCGTCCGCGTGTGTGATGACGACGGTCATTATCACCTACTTGTGAAGATATCCCCGTAAAGATGATACCAGCATATGCTAGACAGTCTCGAACCGTCCGAACCGTATATCCTCGTACAGACTTACGCCTCCGGCTTAGACACGAGCATACAGATCCCGACCGGGTACCACCGTATGAAGGCATACCCTTTAGGGGATAGCACCAGTGATATGAGTATAATGCCAGCCCAGATCGAGGAGCCACCCGACGAAGTCCACTCACTCGACCGAGTCACAGTCCTGTTGATCGACGATGACGAGACATGGGCGCGCGTAACGGGACGGCTCCTGTCGAACAACACCGACGCTCTGGACGTGACGACGGCACATAGTCTGAAGGAAGGACGCGAACTCTTCGAGCGACTCGACCCCGACTGCGTCGTCTGTGACTACCAGCTTGGCGACGGCACGGGGATTTCACTGTTAGAGGAGGTTCGTGAGACCGATCCGGATCGACCCTTTCTGTTAGTGACCGGTCGTGGGGACGAGGGGGTTGCGAGCGAGTCTATCGGTAAGGGCGTCACCGACTATATCCGTAAGGACGAGGACGACGACGAGGCTAGCTTGCTCGCGAGTCGGATCAAGTCTTCCGTCCGTTCTTACCGAACTGAGCGCGCTCTCGAACGCGAACGCCGGAGCAAGACGGCGTTGCTCGACATACTCACCGGGACGACTGCGCAGAAGGATCTGTCCCAGGAGTTCTGTACCCGACTCGTCAACGAGCGCGACTACGCTTGCGCATGGATAGCCCGCGAGACGACTACCGGATTATCGGTACCACAAGCCGTTGCCGGTCGTGAGTCGTACTTCGACGCGATCCACTCCCCGAACCAACCCCTCCCGGAGGGAGAGCCTGCACGCGAGGCACTCGAAACCGACGACGCCGTGCTTACGCGACTCGACGAACCCGTCTCAGATACGGGAACCGAGTGGGAACCCCTCGCCCACGAGTACGGGTTCGAGGGTGCCGTCGCCGTGCCGATACGTTACGACGGGATACGGTTCGGGGTGCTTGCTGCTTACGCCGACGACGTGAGTCTACTTGACGACGTCGAACGGACGACGGTCGAGGAGTACGCAGAGACAGTCGGATACGCGCTCACGAACGCCGAACGCAAACGGTCGCTCGCATCCTCTCGTCCGGTCAGTGTACGGATTGACATCAGCACAGACGCTGTACCCCTACGGGGACTCACCGATTCTATCCCGACTGATGCGACAGTCGATGTACTCTCAACCGTCCTTCGAGACGACGGGACGACGCTGTATGTCGCCACAATAGACGGCGACTGCAGACAGGACATCGCCGATGAGATTTCTGATGCCGACGGGGTTCAGTCGGTAAATCTCGATAGATCCGTGTCACCCCATCGCTGTGAGATCGTCGTGACCTCTCCTACGCCCGAAAGTATTCTCACCACACACGGCATCGCGGTCAAGGAGACGACTCTCTCCGGCGACACCATGAAACTCTCGCTTACGCTCCCCGACGACGAGGCGGTGTCGAAGATACAGAACGTCCTGGAGACCAAGTTCGACGACGCGTCCGTCTCGACAGTCTGGACACACCGAGAGAGCGACGGTTCGACCACGGATCAGGAGTTCGTATCTGCTATGACGGACCGTCAGCGCGAAGTTCTTCGACACGCACTCGATGTCGGGTATTTCGAGCGTCCCCGAGGGACGAGCGCGACCGAACTCGCCGACCACTTTGGTCTCAGCCGGGCGACGGTCAGCCAGCATCTCCGTTCTGCCCAGCGGAAGATCTTCACCGGGCTGTTCTACGGTCAAACGGACTAACAGTATGTACGATATAGCGTTGCTCTCGGTTGTTCTCTCGGTCGTCGTGGGCGGCACCGCTGCCGCGTGGCTACTCACCAGCCACAGTTCGGATAGCGCGGCGTTTTCGTTAGGTGCAGTTCTCCTCGTGTTCACCTTCTGGACGGCGACACATCTCGGAACCCTGTTTGCAGGGAGTCTCCGGTGGCTCTTACTCTTCAAACAGCTCTCGTACATCGGCGTCGTAAACGCCCCTATAACGTGGTTCGTGTTTTCTGTTCGGTATACCGACCAAGGCGAGTGGATATCGCGTCGACGTCTCGCCCTCCTGTCCGTGGTTCCCGTGCTAACATTAGTGATGGTATTCACCGCTCAGTACCACTCGTTCTTCTATACCTCCATCGACGTGGCTACGGTGAGCGGTCAGCCACTCCTCCAGACTACCGAGGGACCGTGGCATATCGTGAACGTCGTGTACTCTTACTCACTCTTGCTTGCCGGAACAGGTCTCCTCGCCGTGACTGCGCTCTCCGATAACCGGCTCTACCGTCACCAGTCCGTACTTCTGATAAGCTGTATCTCGGTTCCTTGGCTCGTGAACATTATCTACCATACCGGAGCTAAGCCGTTTCCGTGGTTCGACGCGACGCCGATGGCTTTTATCGCCGCAGGAATTCCACTCAGCGCAATCGTCGTCCGGACTGACATGGCATCGTTCCTCCCGGTCGCTCACGAGCGGGTCTTCCGATCACTCGATGATCCGCTCTTGGTCGTCTCACCCGACGACGAGATCATCGACGCAAACGACGCTGCCCGGCAGGTTCTGAGCGGCTCCATACCGCTGGAAGGCTCTTCGGTCGCCTCCGTCCTGCCGCCCCGGTTGCTCAACGGTCGCAAACTACGTACCGATTTTGACGGAACCCTTGAGGTATCACTCAGCCAAGATGGGGACACCCGGCAGTATCTCGCCCGTCAACAGCAGGTTGAACCCGAAAAAGAGAATGTGTCGCGTGGCTGGGTTGTCACGATGACGGATATCACCGAGCGCAAACAACGCGAACGTGAACTCAGACGTCTCTCTGAGCGCACGCAGCGGAAGAACGAGCAGCTTGAACGTATGGCGGGGGTCATCTCACACGATATGGCGGCACCGCTTTCGACCGCCGAGAAGACGGTGTCGCTGCTCCGTGCAGACCTCGATGATCCCGATCCGTCGGTGGAACAGTCTCTCGAAGACCTCGATACCGTCCACGACCGACTACGTGGGTTCGCCGAGCATCTCCCACGGCTGGCGCGCGAGAGTATCGACGTGGAGACTACTAAGAAGTGTGATCTCGCCGATGTCGCGGAGACGGCATGGAACACCGTTGAGACTGACGGTCTCGAACTAATTATTACAGATAGTCGGACATTGAACGCCGATAGACGACGTCTTCAGCAGGTCTTTGAGAACCTATTCCGAAACACTGTCGAACACGGTATAAAAGACGACACCGTTGAGTCCGATGACACCGTAGCTGTAGAAAACCGAACTTCGAATGATCTCACTCAGACAAGCCAGACATCTTCGACACACGAACCAACGACTGCGACGACTGTCCGTGTCGGAACCTGTGAAGGCGGTGTGTTCGTCGAAGATGACGGGCCCGGTATTATCCCGGAGCAACGTGAGAACATCTTCGAGTACGGAATGAGTACGGGGAGTAGTTCAGGATTCGGACTCGCAATCGTAAGAACGGTCGTCGAAGCACACGGATGGGAGATAGATGTTACCGACTCAAAGACCGGCGGCGCACGGTTTGAGATTAGAGTCGATGATTCGTTTAACTCCCTACCCAAACAACCGTCTTGAGTGCGAGTTCGCGTACTTTCCCCTAAATTCTTTGAAAACACTTGAGTCAATTCAACATCCGTACTGCTCTGGATTCAGTAACTTCTGTCATACGGATGTCTGACTGAGCTTTATTATATCGTACGTGCAAAATAGTTTGTATGTCCGAAACAGCCAAACTCACAGTTGCAAACCAAAAGGGAGGTGTTGGCAAAACCACAGTAGCTATCAATGTAGCTGGAGCATTGAATCAGATCGGTAGAGATGTCCTCTTTATAGATCTCGATCCGCAAGGTAACGCTACTGAAGGGCTAGGGTTCGAAGAAAAATACGAAGCAGAGCCTCCATCTCTGTTCGATGTCCTTACTGACCACGAAAAAAGAGAGGAGGCAGAAAATCTCGTAGTAGAACACGAAGAGATGGATGTCCTGCCATCTAATATTGATATGACGAGTGTTGAGCCCGAACTCACCACTGCTATGCGGAGCAGAGAAAAGTTAAGACAGGTCATAGAAGAAATCGAGACTGACTACGATATCATCATAGTCGACTCGCCCCCTTACCTGGGTAACCTCACAGACAACGCCCTCCTAGCCACTGAAAACGTTCTCATACCTGCTTTAGCCGAATCTACATCGAAAAGAGCACTCGAACTTCTTTTCGATCAGATAGATGTCTTAGAGGCGGAGTACGAGATCAACGTGCGAGACTTAGGTCTTGTCGCGAACAGAGTAGAAACAACGAATGAAGCTGATGAGATGATGGACTGGTTCGAGGCAGCTTTCCCTGATGCGCCGGTATGGGAGATTCGTAAGAGGGTCGATCTACAGAGGGCGTTTTCCGAGGGAGTGTCAGTATTCGAGTACGACAAAAACGTCGACATGGAAGAAGAGTTCCTAGATATAGCAAAGGATCTAGAAAAACAGTTTGAGCTTTCCGAGGTGAAAGCATGAGTGACGACAGAGCTGATAGACTACGAAAGAGACGTGAAGAGCAGAAGGAGAAGATATCTGAGAATATAGAGTCTGACTCTGGAGATAGTTCTTCTAATCCGTCCAAAACATCAAAAACGTCCGAGACATCCGAGACATCCGAGACATCCGAGACAGGTAATGTGAAAGAGGAACTCAAGGGTGTCTATATGTATCTGCCCGAGGAGTTAGCTGATGATCTCGCTTACCAGTACAAGATCCTCGATGCGGAGTTCGGTAAGGAGTTTGGAGAGGATCTAGAGAAAAATAGAGAGTTCTACCGTTTGGTTGTCCGAAAAGGTTTGGATAGTTTGGACAGTTCTGACATCCAAGATATACGAGAAGAGCTAGAGTAGATTTCTATGCATCGGTAAAAATTTTTGGCGTAGCCCTAAGTTGATCGATAACAGTTGGAGTATATGGGGAGTAAGGGAGAAAGTTGGAACCAAGCAAAACTTAATGAGCCACTTAATGGAAACACGGAGGATGTCTGGAAACAGTGGAAATACGAATGGAATCTCGGAAATAAAGATACTGAAGTCGTAGTCAGAGCCGTTGATGGAGACGGTGATCTTCAGCCTAAGAAAGAACAACAGCCATACCCGAGTGGTGCAACAGGATGGGTATCGAAAAAGATAGATTTCTAAAATAGTTTGTATATACAAACTGGTTTGTATGGCAGATATACAAGAGCTAAAATAGACTGATTCTAGCTCTGTCTAGCGATTCCACAGGGCAGAAGACTGGGATCTACTCGACTCCCTCAAACTCGAATTTGGGGAATTTCTCGAGAATAGTGGTTAGCTCGGCTTTGGCGAATCGCCATACGGAGTTTTGTTCGTCAATTAGTAGATCTAACTTCAGCTTCCTCTTGGCTCAGAGAAGTCCATACCACGGTGTATCCAATCTCCTCAAGAATACTCTCTCCTAGTCCGTATTCTTCGAGTACTGGCTTAATGTCCGAGAGATACAGAGTCTCAGTCTCAGTCTCAGTCTCAGATTCAATCGAATCAATCTCCTCACGTATCTCATCGATCACGTCTGATGGAAGATAATCAGTTCCTGAAACTACTCCGTTGACGTCGCCACTCTCACTCTCACCCTCACTCTCACTTTCTTCGAGGTACTGCTTCATTGCCTTAGTTTCGACTCCCTCTCTGTCCGCAAGCTCATGTATATCTACGGCTTCAGACTTAGCATCGACCTCTAATCCTTGCCCTTGCTGATTTAGCTTCTCAAGATCGTCCTGTATAATCTCGTCCTCGATCTCTCTAAGTCTCTTGAAGACAGGTTTCACCGAGATCTTCTTGTTCGGATTATAAAAGAAAAGAGACAGTTCCTCATCTTCGTCTTCTCCGTTGGTCTTGGTATTGAAGTCCTCTTCGCGACAGTTAAGATCGTTATTCACAGCGAGCATCATGGGTTTCTCTTTCTCCACTTGACGTACTTTCTTGATTTTCTCCTCTAAGTACTCGGGAGTCCAGAATCCCACAACCTCTAAGTAGAACTCTCTGCCCCTTTTTTCGAAGCTGAAGTCGGGGATCATCACGTTTCTGTCAGTACGTAATATCGTAGGCTCGTGGTTAATCTCCCAGCCTTCTGCTTCTTCACCGAGTAAGAACTCTATCCGGGATACAAGACTTCGCTCGACTTCGCTGTCGTACGAGGCGTTGACTTCCTTATCTGGAAACAGTTTTTGACTATCTGAGTTAAGATAAAAATCGTAGACACGATCCTGACCTGACACTGTCGTCTCAACCTTCGATTGGATCTCCCAGTCGTCAGCCTTCATTATAGATGGTATGACTTTCGCGAGCGTCGTACCGTACTTACGTGTTTTCTTGAAAAGAGAAGCAGGTCCTGTGACGATGACATTTAGATCTTCATCGACAGTGTACATCAGTCCAAGATACTTTACCGTCCGAAAGATCTCCTGGAAGTTGTTGGATACCTTGAACTCAAGATCGGTTGCGTCGAACAGTAGTGTCTGAGTGAGAGATAGATTGTACTGACGGAGTAGATCCTCGGGACTGAGACCGAGATTATCAGTATTAGACACAAGAACTTCGTTCTCTTCTCTGTCCGCCCAGAACCCCTCACGTATATCTCGTGTCGTGATTCCGTCGTTCTCTTGGGCTACCTCGGCTATGACTCGGTTCCTCTCACCCTTGCTGGTTACGTAACCCCTCTCAAAGAGCTTCTCTCGTATCTCCGATGCTTCCATGCCGCCAGGAGAACGCACTTCGAACTCTACGTTACGCTCGATTATCTTCGAGAGCCCACGTAAGAACTTGAAGTTATCATGGGTCTCCATCTCCTCTATCGAGTCCCAGATCTCATTCTTCGTGCGTCCTTCCCGGTACTCGTCTATAACCTCTCGAACTACCTCGAGGCTTCCCTCGTCCCTATACTGGGGTTTGATGTAGCCATCCCTCTTCTTCGTCTCAAGGAGATCCTTCGTTAGCATAGATTAGCTTAGTTTAGTTTGTCTGCCTTCTCTGTGACGTGTTCATCTCTCCCGTGTCGCTCGATACTATCTCGTACATCTTAGCCACGTCACCCGAAGGACGGAGTATTCTTCCGAGTCTCTGTTTGTACTCACGCTTACTCCCCGTGCCACTCAGGATTATACCGACGTTTGCGTCGGGGACATCAACGCCCTCGTCAAGCACCTGTGAGCTTACAATAGCCGAGTACTCGTCTTCTCGGAACTTACCGAGTATTTCGCGACGTTCGTCTTTCTTCGTCTTGTGAGTGATAGCGGGTACGAGGAATCTCTCGGATATATCGTATACCATGTCGTTGTACCGGGTGAAGACGATAATTCTGTCATCCCTGTGCTGTTCGAGAAGGTCACTTAGAACTTCCATCTTGGATTCGGAGCTGTAAGCGATTTTTCGAGCCTTATTACGAGATCTGACGGCTTTCCAAGCCTGTGGATCGTTGCCGCTACGTATAACGACTTTCTGAAAGTCCTCAGGCTTCCGCATACGGATGTCACTCGAGCGCAGATACTCCTTGAAGACCTCTCTGTTCTTCTCGTACTCCCTCTTTTCTTCGGGCTTCATCTCGACGCTGATACGCTCTATAGTATAGTCAGAAAGATGCTCCCCGGTGAGCTCATCGGTGTCTATTTCGTATACCTTCCCGCCGAGAAGCTCGGACAGACGCTCGTGAAGGTTATCCGGACGCTCGTAAGTTGCAGTAAGACCCATTCGATAGGGAGAAGCGAAGAACTCGGCGATATGCCGATACCCTTCGGAAGGGAGGTGATGAACCTCGTCGAATATCAGAAGCTCGAATCTGTTACCGAGGTTCTCAGCATTGTTGTACGCCGAGTCGTAGGTAGATACCGTAATAGGCTGGAGGTCTTTCTCTCTTCCCGTGTACTCACCTATACTGGCTTCTTTGGTTCTTCGGGCATTAGAACCTGATTCAGTATTAAAGTCGAAGTTGTCTTTCAACTCTTCTTTCCACTGATCTACGAGATCGAGCGTAGGCACGACAATAAATGCCGACGAGTGAACTTCTTCGATAGCCTTCATCGCGACGTATGTCTTGCCTGCTCCCGTAGGTAGTACGAGTACACCCCTCCTGTCGTGCATCCACTGGTCAAGAGCCTCTTCTTGGTAGGGGCGTAGATCTATATCCGTGGACGGTGTAGTAGACTGGTTATAGTTAGGTATGCTATTTAGATCGAGAACGTTGTCCTCGTAAGAGATCTCCGAGTTTTCGAGATAATCTATGATATCCCTGTATCGAAAAGCTGGAGCTCGGTTATCCCCTGTTCTGTCGTCCCACTTAGTCTGAGGAACGTTGTAGTCGCCGTGGATAGAGACAGTCCCTTTCTCGAACTCCAGACGCATACAGGGGATACGGATGTTAAACTCCTAAAGGTACTGTTACTGTTACAGTCCAAAGCAGTTGTGTGAATCTTTGAAAGGATAGTATAGCATTTCTGAGTGTAGTCTATCTATTTACCACGAACAGACGATGGAGAAATCTGATGATGACTTAGATAGTCCCGACCCCGAAGTAGCCGCATGCCAAATTCAAGTCGAAGATCTCGACGTCGAGACAAATCTCCAACGAATACGCGAATACGCTCTCCAACTCCCCGACAGTACAGACATAGCTATCTTCCCCGAGTACTCTCTGACAGGCTACACCGACGACGAACGTGTATACGGGGTGGCTATGACACGAGACGAAGTAGTCCCGAAAGTACGTGGGATTTCTGAGGAGACAGACACCGAGATTCTGTTCGGATTTATAGAAGAAAGAGAGGATGGAGAGGAGTACTACAATGCCGCGGGCTACGTGACTCCAGAAAAAGACACAGTATATCGAAAACGCAATTTATGGAGTTCAGAAGAAGAGCTTCTCTCTCAGGGTGAGGAAAGAGTGGTAATTAAGACTTCAGCCATGAGTAGCCGCGGAGACCCCTTCCTCAAGGAATCCGCTTTCAAGCAAATCAAAGATTTGCGTACCTTCGTGAATCTCCGATTCACGAGATAGCGGATGAGTAGGGAGGGGAGGAGCGCGTCAAATACCTCCTCGATATCTGTTCTCTGTACTCAGTTAACTCCCCACTCCTAAAGAATTTAAATAGATAGAAAGCATTGAAACTAGTATGGAAGTGCGTCGGACGCTACCGGTTAAACTCGTTGTTGACGACAACGACAAGGACGCACTTCTAGAAACTATTGATCAGTACAAACACTGCGCCAACGAAACCAGCGACCACTGCTGGAACGAAGACGACTACAAGAAAACAGCCAAGTACGCTGTCAAAGACGAGCTCTACCACGACCTGAAAACAGAGCACGACTTGACGGCGAATCTCGTCCAGCAAGCCATCTTCCAAGCCGTCGAAGCCGTCAAGGCTGGCGTCGAACGTCTCGAAAAGAACGAAGACACCAGTCAACCCGAGTTCACCGCCGACACGGCTCGTTTCGACAAACGAGCCGCTACCTTCCATGATGACCATGTCTCGCTGTCCACCGTGGATGGACGTATCGAAGCAGACTACCTACTCCCAAACGACACAGCAGACACTCCTTTCGAAGAATACCTCGAAAACGACGACTGGGAGTTCCGCACCAGCACACTCCACTACAAGCCGTTCGACGACGAGTTCTGGCTCCATATCGGCTTCAAACGGGTTGAGGAAGACACCGACAGCACCCAAACTGACGCTGATGTCCCCGAGAACAGGACAGTCCTCGGGATCGACCTCGGCGTCGAGAACCTTGCTGTCGCATCAACCGGCACGTTCTGGACAGGAGACGAACTTGACCACTGGCACCGTGAGTTCGAGAAGCGACGTAGGTCGCTTCAAGAACGTGGTACACAGGAGGCTCACCGTACGCTCCAGCGCGTGAGCAAGAAGGAAACTGCCTACTACAAGCAGTATCTCCATATCGTCGCCAACGAAATTGTTGAAGAAGCGGTCGAACACGAGTGTTCGGTGATCGCCTTCGAAGATTTAACTGACATCCGCAAACGAGCGCAGGGGGCAACATGGCACCACCGCTGGCGGTTTAACCGCTTGTATGAGTACGTCGAGTACAAGGCGAAAGCCTACGGGATCGACGTTGAAGAACTGGAGCGGAGTCCACAAGCGAAGACAGTACCGGCTTACTACACCTCCCAACTGTGTAGCAGCTGTGGATTCACCCATGAAGACAACCGCCCCACGCAAGAACAGTTCGAGTGCCAGAAGTGTGGCTACGAGAATCACGCCGACTACAACGCCGCCAAGAACGTAGCAGTCCGCTGCTGTCGGCGGCTACTCCGTCGTAACCAAACTGGCGACGACGGAGGCGCACCCGTAAACGTTGCGCTAAATGGCGGGACGATGACCGTGAACGTGTAAGCACCGAAGCCCCTTCGACGGGGAGACGGGCCTCTCCGTGCCACCCCTCGGTGGCCTGAACGGGAGTTCACGTCAAAACCCCACCCTTCACGAGCGAGGGTTTGCCCGAGCGAAGTAGGGTGGGGTAGTTTACATGGGTCGTAGGCTGTGGTAGGACAGGAAAAGGTATGGACAACGAATGTAGATACGCTGGAGCGTCGTCTATAGTTTCTCCTGATGGCACCATTAGCTCGAGTCTCGACACAGATGAGGGAATACTCATAGACGAGCTATCCCACGAGAAACTACGACAAGAACGTGATCTCGTAGGTATATTCTCAAATTCAAGCTGACTGAGCAGAGAAGACTACTACACTCCCGGTTTGCGGTTTGGAGTGTATTTCTAATTTAGCTAACCAACATTTTCTAGAGAAATATCAGAAATGTTGGTTAGTCTTTCTTCCTAGGAGAAAGACCCATATCCACTCCTTTCAGAGAAGACAGCCTCTGATCATCTAATACAACAGAGAGAACTATCTTTGGATCTGTGATAAGCCTATGAGTGAGATACATACCTCTACCACGACCTCCTCCTGTCTTCTCAGATTCAAGGACACCCAGGAATGCCTGTTCTTTCAGTAGCTGATATACTCTTTCTTCTCCCAGAGAATCGATACCGACGTAATCACAGACCTTTCTGTAGTTTCGATAGACGTCGCCAGTAGAGATGGGGATATTGTCTGTCTTATCCTGAGTAAGCTGAGCAAGAGTATAAAGAATCAGCTTAACATGGGGAGTAGATCCAGAGATTAGCTCTTTTAGACGACTCATCTCGGCATGGTCTTGAGCCTCCCGTATGTGCTCTTCAAGAACCTTCTCCGATCCTTTCTTGCCTGCGATTTCTCCTGCTTTTCTGAAGATATCTATAGCCTTTCTAGCATCACCGTGTTCTTTAGCTGAAAAAGCAGCAGCCAGAGGTATTACATTCTCACCTAAGACTCCTTCTTTGAAAGCCTCCTTTCTCTTTTTGAGTATTTCACGGAGCTGTGTAGCGTCGTAAGGATGAAACACGAACTCGTTTTCACTTAGAGAGGAGAGGACTCTTTCAGAGAGACGGTCTTTGTACTCTATCTTGTTACTTATAGCAGTAATCTGGATGTGCTTAGAGGTGGATCCAGTCTCTTTAGCACGTGAAAGCTGCATGAGGATGTCGTCATTATCTAGCTTATCGATCTCATCGAGAATTATTATCATCGAGTCGAACTCTTCGAGGATTCTCCAGATGTATTTGTAGTACTCCGAACTACCAATGCCGGTTAAGGGGATAGAGTAATTCTCGTCGGCTTTTTCTGCTAAGCTCTGGGCTATTTCACGTACTGCTCTTGTGTGAGTGTTATCCTCGGAGCAGTCGACATAAACAGTCGCTATATCGTAGCCGTTACTTCTGCCTTTTTTACGAGTGGATCCCATCACATATCTCGTAACTAGAGATTTACCTGTACCTGTCTTACCATAGACGAGGATGTTGTTAGCGGGATTCCCCTGAGTAAGAGGATAGTATTCAGTAGCAATTTTGTGAATCTCTTCGTCACGTCCGATTATACGGTCTTTCTTCGGGACATGTCCTACGTGGAGAAGCTGTCTGTTCTGAAAAAGGCTGGTTTCGTTCTGTATCTCATCTATGTCACTGAAAATATCCTCAGAACCTGCTTCTTCCACCCCGTTTTCAGCCTCGTCGGTATCCATGTTCGATGATAGAACTATAGTCACTTATATCTACCCCACCTCATTAAGAGTGTAAATACTAACCCCGTCATGTCTTGCGATTGTCTTAAAGGAGTATCCACCCCTCGTTAAGAGTGTAAATACTAACAAGAAATGTGTTTCGAAAGGCAGTGGTGAGATTCTAACTAGCTCTTTCGAGAAAAAGATGTTGTGTCATACGCACCCCTCGTTTTGAGTGTAAATTATCTTAGATAAATAATTTGGTATTAATACAGTCGAAATAGGGGTTAATACCGCCGTACACACACCCCTCGTTTTGAGTGTAAACAGTAATTAGTGGAGGGTCTGTTTCAACTCCGCCAAACTACTACTACTATACTATATAAATTTTATTATTTATATAAGGTAAAGGTAAGTACGTAGTAAGGATGGATCTTAGAAATAATGGCTAAAATAGCTTCTTTATATGTCTAGGACTTCTTGGCTGTTTCTCCACTCTTAGATAGGAGCGAGAAAAGTAGATACACTCAAAACGAGGGGTGTGGGTATCTTCTCACGAACAGCTCAGGTGAATATTTGGTTCAGTTTCCACGCAGTACGATAAGCCCAGCACCTATAACTAAGATAGCCACGACAACTCTTCTTAAGGTGTATAGATATAGCTAACCAACATTTTCGGAGATTATCTAGAAGCGTTGGTTAGCTCATAGACTTCCCATCCCTCGGCTTTTCGTCAGCTATTTCTCCTCAATGTAGCAGAAGGCTGTTAGCCTTCTGAGACTGAATAGTTCCTCCTTGCGGTCTTCGACCTCAGTGCCTGCTTCAATGTAGCAGAAGGCTGTTAGCCTTCTGAGACTCCGCGAGCTCGAAAAGGATCACAACGATCTCGTGGTTGCTTCAATGTAGCAGAAGGCTGTTAGCCTTCTGAGACTCGACATCTAACGACGAAGACACCGAAGACATTAACGCTTCAATGTAGCAGAAGGCTGTTAGCCTTCTGAGACCAGACGCCGTTGCGTCCGCGTGCGCGCCCGCGCGCGGCTTCAATGTAGCAGAAGGCTGTTAGCCTTCTGAGACGGAGAGTCTGAATCATGGTCTTTTACAGCTAATCCAACTGCTTCAATGTAGCAGAAGGCTGTTAGCCTTCTGAGACGGAGAGTCTGAATCATGGTCTTTTACAGCTAATCCAACTGCTTCAATGTAGCAGAAGGCTGTTAGCCTTCTGAGACGCGTTATCGGGGTGCCGTTCCACGCCGGAGCGGAGTGCTTCAATGTAGCAGAAGGCTGTTAGCCTTCTGAGACACGGTTCGCTGGTGCGAAGAAAGACGGAGAAGTCGTCGCTTCAATGTAGCAGAAGGCTGTTAGCCTTCTGAGACGCGTAGATCATTATTACGGCGGTGAGCGTGAAAAGAAGCTTCATTATCCCAACAGCCGTCTACTCAAGTTTGAGTTAGGTTTAAATAGTATGACCTCTCAGCGAGACAGATTTATATGTCAGTTCCACGCTGGAGACTCCTAAGTTTAAATGGGGTTGGATATATTGGCGTCGGATTACCGACTCACTCTAACACTTGCGAGTTAGATTTAAATAGGGAGAGTTACCGGCTAAACCCTGGACGAGAGGTGTCGTCGGAGGAAAAACACTCAAAGAAATCATCAAACAGTCCTCTAGCTCACCAACAATCTACTTCACATGAGCGAACCTCAAATTATATCCATTCATTAGAGATTGGGGTTTAAGCTATTACCGAGAGACTTCTATCTCTTTTAGTGAGGTCACTACTCCCGTAGGCAGCTTCTCTCGTCCAAGGCTCGTTCTATCGTAGTATCGCTAACCAACATTTTCTAGTTAGTTGAGATATATTATACTCCAAAGCAGGGGTGGTAAGGTGAGAGAATATGATGGGGAAAATCAGTATAAGACTCAGTCCTCACAAACGACTTCTCTAAGGTCTTCAAGTAATTCAGGATGATATTCTTCTAATATCTCTATATCTTTTGGTAACTCATCCTCGATCTTATTCCTAACAGTAGATATAGCCTGATAACTACGATTGTCTTTTTCTTCTTGTTGTATCAATTCTCGCTCTCTTTCTGTCATTAATGCCCTTGACCTTGCCATGCAGGCATTTTATGACGTTTGCGTATATAGGTAAGGTTCTCTTATCACCAAACATTTGCTTATCTATAAACGTTTGCATATAAGTAAACGTTAAATACCTAGAAATACAATGTTAATGTAAGAAGCACGATACTCCGGAATACAAGAGTTAGATCTTGTAGAAGGAGACGGGTGCCGAAACACCCGCCGAGTGCTTCGCCTAGGTGGCGAAACAATGAAAAATAGAAATACGAGCAAAAAAGAAGTATCGCTATTAGAGCAGCTTCTACAGGGAGTAGTCGATCCCGAGATACTCGACTACGCTGATAACTCTAAAAGAATAGAATCCAAGACAGCTGCCGTAACTGAAAAAGAAGCATCAGATAAACAAAAGAGTACTAGATAGTAAATATGACCTCTGGAAAGCAAATCAATAAACAAGACCTGATAGACGACCTGAAAAGAGTAGCAGATATGGTAGAAGGCAAACCTAAAGTTGAGGATATCGAAGAGCTATCAAAATACTCGTACTCGGCCTACTGGGCACGCTTTGGGTCGCTCGATAGTGCTCGCGAAGAGGCTGGCATAACTGAAAAATCAAATAAACCAGACTTTGAACTTAAAATTAAAATAGACAAAATCTTTAGCTTCTCTTTCTGAGATTCTTCCGAGTTGGGTCGGAGTCACCTGACCCAACTTACCACTCCCCGCTCTGGAGAACGAACTCACTCTATCTAAACAACATTTTTCGGCTCTGGTGAATCACTAGGAAGCGTCGGTATTGGGGGAGTCAAGTACGAATTCCTGAGCTAAACTAGTCCAAAATCATCGTATCTTGGCTGATAGTCCAACTCGAAGCTCAAATAGACTCCTTAGAGAACTCTGTACAGACCCTTGTCATTACTAGAATTTGTTTCTGTATCGCGATTCACTAAAGCCACTTATGGTATAGATGGAGATCCGTATCTGAGGCATTTTCGAGAGAATCAGGTTGCACAGGCAGTCCTACGTTTCGGTCGAAGAGATGGGGGAGTAGTCCTCGTATATACTTCTGCTGTGCCTGACTGGTTATCGAGGATTGGATACCGGGAGGGGATGTTGAAGGCGATGTAGTTACTCGAATCCGTTCCCCAGGAGAGAAAGAAGTTATCCAGGCTATGCAAGAGCTGGAGAAGGCAGAGACTCGAAAAGTACTTGAGAGAGTTGGTTTGAAGAATGGAAATACTGTTCGTGATCATCTCAGAAAGAACTCGACGTATATAGAAGAGGCAGGGAGTAGTGGTAAGAAAGTCTGGATAGACACGGATCTTGATGATATTAATGTATATGGAGAGGTTTTACTCCCCAACGTCCATTTCAGTTTCACTCCATAGTATCCGGTGCAACTAGACTATCCAACTTAACAAAGTCGTCCCTCTTCAAGAAACGCTCCCTCTGCTCCCCTATCGTCTTTACAATAGAACTGAACATTTCGGGTGGTTCCTCTCCTGTACATTCACGCAAGAACCATACCTTCCTAATGTCTGGGTCTTCAAGCAATCCCTTTCCATCATTCTCTTCAGTCATCCATCTCTTCATCTCTTCTAATCCCCGAGTTTTCTTAGGGGGTAGACTTCGATTGTTGATGCTATTCCGACCAAACCACATCTCGAACCCATCTGAATGACACTCCTTAATTATCTCTTCTCCATTTTTACGGAGCATTCTCCGATGGCCAGGAACCTTCATGATCCCGAAAACCACACCAGCATACACCTTATGCTCCTCAGTATCAACTACAGTAAGGAATACTGATGCACGCTTACTCTGTGGCCTCCCCTCTTCGTTGAGCGGTGGTCGGTTCTCCTCCACGAAAGGAACAGCAATATACTTCGGAACTATCCTAGCATATCCCGAAGGATCAGCCTTGTTCTGCGTCCAAGTGTGTACTTTCCCTCTGTTCTCTAATCCTACTTCATTCATCTCGGGAATCAAGTCCCGTATGAAGTACCTATACTGGTTTTTGTCCTGGTGGTCAAATCCTGTGAATGGGTTCATATTCTCCACCTCAAAGAGATCTTTCAGCATTTGTAGCGGAATTCGTTGTTCTGCGGGCAGTTTGTCCTCGTCTATTTGTTTCACTCTTTTAGAGACCGATATCCAGTTCGTCCAATAGATGCAGTCACCATCCAGTTTGTTGATAATGCTAGGTTTGCTTGGATGATGAGTTATCGTAACAAGATATATATCCTGGTCATCTGCGTTCATACGTAGCTTCTTGAGTTCATCTCGTAACTGCTTCTTTTTGAGAGGTGCCCCATATTTCGACTCAAACCCTACAAGCTTATCTTCATCACGGATAACCCAGTCTATCTCACGGTCTTTCTGTGTATTCGAGTTCTTCGGTAGAGGACTATCTTGGTGAGCCACTACGGAGGCATCATTTGAAAACGATATAGGAATATCCTGTAGAGCCTTGTTTACAAGTGTAGATCCTTCTTTGAGACTGTAGTAGAAGTGAGAGGTCACCTGTTGGTTAAGATCTTCCTCGTCTCCATTGGGTGCATTAAGCGGGTATCTCACTATGACCCCCAACTAAAATCCGGCACCAAATAAATCTGCCGGCGACAATTATTACACGCCATGACGTGGAATCCTTATGTTGCTATATCTCCGATCCTGCTCTAAAGCTAGTGAGTTCTTCTATCCTATTCTCTAGCTCTTCGACCTCGTCACGCAGCTCTTCAGCCTCGTCAGTCTCGAAGGCGGCGAGTTGATCTTTGAGTCCCTGGAGACGAGACTCCTTGACGTCCTCGTCGACGTCGGCTTTACGCACATACTCTCTTTCTTCTATCTCGTAGACCTCGTCTTCTGGGATGTCAGCGACTTCAAGAGCCTCTAAGAGAGTGTACCAGACAGGAGGGTTTAGGAGAAAAAACCTGTCTACGCTTACTATAGTTCAACACACACTCCCCCACCCCCACAACCCCATCCTCTAGATTAATCTAAATATCGTGCGTGCGAGTCCCTCGGTTTTCTTAGCGTTTCGACCCCGAGGTGAGACGACGTCGATGGGGATCTTGGCGCATCGATCTGTGCTCTTAGAGCTAACCAACATTTCTAATATTTCTCTAGAAGCGTTGGTTAGCTCAGATAGAGGTCGTACCCCGAGGCCAACCACGGGGGGTATCTCACCTCGGGGTCTACCCGAGTTCTTCACCGATAGTCGACGGCGTCGGTTTAGCCAAGTACGGCTCTATACTCTGATACGACGACCAGCCACCTATCTCCATCATTACTCTAACACTAACATCTTCTTCTACGAGGTGGTGTGTCGCCCAGCTACGGCGTAGATCGTGGCTCGACACGTGGCTCCAACGCTCGGACTCTCCCGCCTCTACGAGACTCTGAGCGGCTTCACGTACCCAGCGACGGATAGAGTCCACAGAGACGTCGACGTATGGCTCAGATGGGGCTATATCTCTCTCTTTAGCGTAGTTCTCCAGCTCACGTTTCACACCTCGGGGTACGTATGCGTCTCTCGTGGCTTTCTCGCCGCCCTTAGTGTTCTTACCTCGTACCTCAAGCTCCCAGTACTCGCCGTCGTCGTTGTACTGTAGCCCCCGAGGTCGAGCCGTAGGTACTCCGCTGGCTCGAAGCCCGACTTTGCCCATGAGAAGTATAGCTATCCTACGCTCCCAGTCTTCTTCCCGAGCTTCGTCAGCGAGGAGGTCGACCTCGTCGGGATAGGATAACCAGCATTTCACCTCGTCCCCTGAGTCGTCTATACGCACCATACACGGATGTTTAACTTAGCGTGTAAAAAGAGTGTTGGAGAGGGTGTACCCCGAGGTGAGATGGGGTATATAGCGGTCTACCTCGGGTGTTCGTACACGGTTAGTGATACAATGCGTGTATGTAGTCCCAGGGACAAAAAGAACAGAGCGTCGAGGATCCTATAGACAAAATTGACCACCTCTCCGTTCACCCAACAAGAGAGGCTAACGTGCGAAACTGTGTAAATGATATTAGCCTCTTAGACGGCTCTTAATCCGAGCAAGAGATTGTTTATCGACACCAGCCCTCCTACACCGATGAGAAAGACCACTGTAACTATCACACCAATCCGAAAGCCACGGTGTTCTATGTCTTTATACAGATAGTCGATCAAAAATATAGCTCCAATACCGAATACAAGTTTGACTAAGAACGCGAAAAGAGGGGAAATTGAGAGAAGATACGCAGCAATCTTGTTAGCTTCTATCGACTCGGGGTTAACCTGAGCGAACTGTGTAGTGACTGGGTCTAAGATGACGTGTGTCAGGAAGAACGCGCTGAGGAGACGCGGGTAACACAAGTCGCGGTAGTACCCGATGGCACGGTCTACCGCGCTGAAGCTCAGATCCGATACGGTACTCACAGTCTCTATTTCTACACCCTGTCTCAAAAATGCTTTCTCTGACCCAATCTTTATCCTCTTGCTCAAGATAGTAATAGAGTATGCGTAAAGCCGACCGTGGGGAAGATGCCGTATCTGTAGTCATAGGTGCGGTGTTAATGCTCGGACTACTTATGACCTTACTGGCTGTTCTCCAGACTACAGCTGTCCCTATCTGGAACGAGGACACCGAGTTCTCCCACAGTCAGAACGTCCAGGAGGATATCCAGAGCCTCGGAAGTGCGATAAGCTTCGTGTCTTCGTCAGGAACCCCAAGGTCGGTTACAGTTGACATGGGAACCGAGTATACAGATAGGGTAGTCCTACAGAATCCTCCCGACGCTAGTGGCACTCTCCGGAGTATCGACGGATATCTGAATATCTCCAATGCACAAGTCGAGACTTCCAGAGAGACTCAGGACTACTGGGACGGTGGGGAGAAGCCGTTCGAGACTAGGATCATCACATACACGCCCGACTACAACCGGTACCAAGACGCGCCCTCGACGGTCTATGGCAACTCGATGGTCTACAACTACTGGTCGGGAATCGACGACTCGCGGTACAACGCCAACCTGACCCTCTCAGAACAGTCGATGATTAACGGACGTAACATAAACCTCGTCGTCCTCAACGGATCGATCTCAACGGGACAGGTCGAGTCGAAGACCGTCTCTCTAAGACCCAACAGCGTAATGGAGACTACTATAGCCCCGACTGACGACGACGATCCTATAACTATCACAGTCACATCGCCTCTGACGGCGGCGAACTGGACGAGTGCACTACAGGATGAGATAGATAACGGAAATGTCGTCGATGTCTCAGACACGGGAGCCGATTATAACGGACTAAATAAGCTGGAGATCACTCTCGATTCCGACAAGACATATAATCTGCGTATGGCTGAGGTCGGTATACAGCAGGGCAGGGAAGTCCCCGAGTATTATCTGACTGACATCGAAGGTAACGACACGACGGTTCTGACAGATAGCTCTCAGAAGCTCGTCGCGGAGGTGCGTGATAAGTATAACAATCCCGTGAGTGGGGTGACCGTGAACGGGAGTGCAGACGATGGTAGTCTGGCGAATTCACAGAGGGTTTCTACATCTGATGGAACAGTTACTTTCGATTACACGGCTCCAAGCAACTCCGGTACTGACTACGTCAATATTAGCATGGACTCAGATCCAGAGACCTCCGGAAGTAACTTTCAGCCGAGACAGAAGGAGAATGTGACGTTCTATCTGGATGTTACTTCTGGTGGGGGAGGGGGTGGAGGCGGCGGTGATGGAAATGGTAATTCAGCATGTCTAAGTTATAATAATGATGCTGTTGCAGAGGATGGTGGCGATGAGCTTGATAATAATGATAGACAAGGTGGTGTCGAATTCACTGTGTCTAATTCGAATAGCTGTGACCCTGTTGAGATAAGAAATTTAACTATAAACCCAGATAACCCCAATATTGACAACTTAGATGAGAATTACAATGATGGAACTATGTTCGTATCTGTGGATCCTCCTGAGTCCGAAATAAGCATTGATACAGATAATAATAATTTTGGTTATCTTGAATCTGGAGATTACTATGTTGATTATAACGGAAGGGTGAATAATATAGGAGATGGATTAGAGTTAACTGAAAATGTGATCGATCTGGATGATCCAAGTGGAGACATACTCGATAGTAGTAATAATAATCCTGTAATAGATAGCGGAGATACCGCTAGATTCTATCTTTATGAATTCTGGAGGATTCAAGGAGAAGGAAAAGGACAGGGGAGTCATCAAAATAAAAACATGTCTGGTGAAAGTGTGGATATTTCATTAGGACTTAGCGATGGTTCAGTAAAGCAGTTTACCGCAAATCCCGAGTAGACTAGGAAGATTCCAGCTTCCAATTAATATGTGTAGTTGGATAGATATTTTGATTTAGAAAATTAACCTTTGAGTCACTCTCGCACTAATCTTTCAAGATATAAATAATACATTATTAAACCCACTTTTTGATTTTCTATATGGAGTGAAATTAAAAGCGTAAATCTGATATAATCCAATTCCTTCTGGTATTTATGCTGAGTTATTGACGTTTGGTCACACATCTAAATCGAGTCATTCCATCAATCCCGGTGCTGTCTTGCGTTTAAGATCTGCTATCCAACTACTAATATCTTTTCTCAAACCGAGTTAAGCGCGCTGTTGAGTTCGTATAGCTCCTTCACGACGTCGCTCTCGGCTACACGGTAACGTGTGGGTGACGTCTCGGGCACCTCCTCGATGATACTCAGTTCGAGAAGTAGATCGACGTAGTTGGCGAGAGAGCCATTACGCGCCCTCTCAGACTGATACCTCCTTCTCCTAAGTCAGCGACCACTTCGGTCGAGGATACAGAGATATAGACACGTTGAGACACCAAAGACTCACTCCCGACCGCCGTAAGTCTAACATTAGAGCGTCGTAGTACTGTGGTTAGCCACTGGTACATAAGATTCCAAGTACGAGCAACTAACCACGGTAGTACGGCAGGCTAATGTTAGACTACAGCGTGCCCCTGATGAAGTTCGACGAGTTGTGAGTAGTTGTACTGGTTCAACCGGTTGAACTGTAAGATCACGATGCCGATTTATACACTCAGGACGAGGGGTGTACTGACCTTATGTAACATACACCGTCTCAAAAGGGTGCGTTAACCATGTTCTGTTACATAAGGATAAAGAAGACACCGAGACAGACGACGAGATTGGTGATGCGCTCGGGGTTGGGGCACGGACAGTGAGTCAGTATATTTCGGACTTCCGAAAGGGTGAACGATGATTTTAGAATCTGGGATAGCTCTTACGAACTCAGTGAAATAACTATTTGATTAGTGATATTGTTACTGATTGTCGTGCAAGATATAGAGCATCTATCCATCATAGAGACACCCAAGAAATAAAAAGCAGAGAAATACACAACCTGTTGTATGGTGAGTATCCAAGCCAGTACGACCCTGCGATCAGACATTTTCAAAATGCCAAGAGATTCAGGGATGAAGCTAAACGAATTGAAGCAACCTATTCCTCCGTTGATCCGGACAACAGCAGCTCAATCCCCAATGAAGACAAGAAGAAGCACCGAGCGTACTGTCTGAATTCAATAATTAGCACGGCCTGTTTCCTCGAAGCTACAATCAACCACTTATATTGGGAGATGCGGGATGACCTCAATCGTATCAATAACGGCGACGATCCAATCCATTATCCAGATGCTCAAGACTATCGACAAAACATCATACGTGCAGAGCGTGCCCCCCCACGGGATCGGAAAAAACTATCCAAGCGGCGGGGAGACGCCGGCATAATCGGGAAATACAATATCTTCTTAGACGTGAATGGTTTCGATGAATTTGATAAGGACACCGTTCCGGCAGAACCCGTTGGTCGCGTTTTAGATATTCGGAACGAACTTGTCCATTTCAGACCACGGTGGATAAAGGGAGGGGGAAAGGGATACACTGAAAACGAGTACGGATTTGAGGCATCACTCAAGGATCGATTTGAATTGAACCCCCTGGTGCCCAGCGGTAACGCGTTCTTCCCCGACCAGTGTCTGAGCTACGGATGCGCGGAATGGTCAGCACGGGTTTCGAAAGGATTTGTGAGTCAATTCTCAAAGAGGATAGACCTCGAAATCCACCCGGATATTACTCTCCCCTGATGAAGTCGCGCTATCTATTCAGAAGCCGCTGTTCGAACTCTCTGATTGCTGTCAGCAACACCGTGCGAGATGGAAAGGGGTGTATGCAGCAGGCGTTTTTCTTGGTGAATTTCGTGAGAGAGTGTAGAATGAGTGGTTGAGGTGATCCTGACCACATAAGCTTATAAACGGTAGTGTTCAGATAAGATGATTCCAAGCGAAGGCGAACGATTTGAGCCAGTCGTCGTCCTCGAGGAAGCGGTCGGCTTTGCTGAGGGGTTGTGACGTACTGTAATGTATCCACCCCCCGAGATGTGTCACGACGTCCGGCAAACGTCGTAGTTTCGACGGTAAAGCGACGTTCACCCGGCAAACACCACCCACCACTACACACCCATTAATGTATGAAAGAAGGCACACCGTACTCTAACACGAAAAGCGACGTTCACGCCACCACCTGGCTGAAACCGGGACAGGTCGAACAAATGCGGGACGTCTGCCTCACCGAGGCGTTCCCGACGTACCTTCAGGATAGAAACGAGGCGATAGTCGCACTCCTATACGACTTAGGGCTTCGGGCGAGCGAACTATGCGGTCTTGACGTCGACTACGTCGACTTAGAGGCCGGGACGGTCTTTCTCCCGAGCCGTATCCAGAAGGGCGAGCCGATACCGGCGACACTCGAGCTCGGTAAGTGGGGCGCCGACGCCGACGAGACATACACCTCTGAAAAGGTGATAGAACTCGGGAGGTGACGACCAAACGAACTGCCATGGACTAACCAACAGATCTAGAGAAATATTAGAAATGTTGGTTAGCTCTCGAGTTGAAGCGACACGCCGTTCTCGTGAACCACGCCCCAGGGCGTCTCACCTCGGGGTTTAGAGCCGCTGAGACAGCGAAGATTCGCGACTGACGGGTATGAGTCTAATATTAGATCGTCGTAGTACTGTGGTTAGGTACGCGGACTTAACTCAGTAAGTACTGGCACACTACAAATCTAACATTAGAACGAACCAAACATCACCAAATCCCGCTAATCCATATAGTAAAATAGAATTTATACGCTACAGAGTCATCCTGCATTAAGCTGGTATCTCTCTGCCGACAATCCCTACGATAAAAACGAAGAAAGTGAATAGAACTCTCGACTTACCAGTACCTATCTGAGAGAGGATCTGATAGAAAGATGTCTGAGAAAGTATTAGCCGGCAGAAATGCTTAATAGAGTTATACCGTTTAGATAATTGACTCCGTCCCCTGAAGTTACGCCCAAACCGTCCTACTCCCTTTCTATTGATGTATCTCAGTCCCCCACAGGTGCGACATACTTCGACTTGATCTTCTCGCCTTCTCTCCATTGATAGTAATAGTAATCGCTACCCTCGATTGTCTTAACAGTCAGTGTAGCCTTAGCCGGAGCGTCGAGGTCGTCTACGAGATCTTTCCACTCGTCTTCATCCCAGTCGTCGGGCACGTCTTGCTCGACGACGTCACCAGCTATCTCGTCTTCGGAGAGCTCAAGGTTCTCCTTCCACTCGGCTAACTCCTCAGCCCACTCTGATATGTCTCGGAGAGTATCTGCGTCTTGGCTATTCACTCCTTTTCTCACGTACTTCGGGACACTCGAAGGCGCGGGCGGTCTTTCAGTCATAGCTAACCAACATTTTGGACAGATAGTATAAAATCTGTTGGTTAGCTGAGACGGGAAAGCTACTTGGAACTGACTTGCGTATCTCGAAAGAAGCGTGAAGAAGACAAAGAGATACCTGATACTCTCAGTCGTTGTACTCATAGCAGTCTCGGGCTGTATATCCTCAGATACGGACACAGATACTCCATCCCCGACATCACCCGAGCCGACACCTACATCTCAGCCTGACTCGACATCTGATTCTCAAGAAGAGACAGATACGGAATCAACTGAACCATCTGAGTTAACAGGCATAGAGGTCACCCGAGTAGTCGACGGCGATACTATCGAAGTAGAGTACTCTAACGGCACGAAAGACACTATACGCCTGATCGGCGTCGACACACCCGAAGTGCATACCGAAAACTCACCGGACGAGTTCGAGGGCATACCCGACACGATCCAGGGCTCTGACTGTCTACGTGGATGGGGAGACAACGCCAGCGACTACGCTGAGACAGTTCTATCTGGAGAGACAGTACGCCTCGAAACTGATCCTAACCTCGACAAGAGAGGCTACTACGGACGTCTCTTAGCCTATGTGTACGTAGAAGACAGTGGCGAGTCGTTCAACTACCAACTCATCAAGAACAGCTACGCGCGGGTCTATGATAGTGATTTTTCGCGACAGGACAAGTATTACGAGGCTGAGTCAGAGGCTCAGAACTCCAAGACTGGTCTATGGGCTTGTACAGTAAGCACTCAAGAAAGTCAGCAGCAGGATCGTATTGTTACCGACGGCGGCACAGACACGTCGACAAGCCTTAAGATAGTCGAGATTCACGCCGACGCCGAGGGTAATGACCACGAGAACCTCAACGACGAATACATAGTCCTCAGAAACAATGGTGACAACTCCGTGGATCTGTCGGGGTGGACTATCCAGGACGAAGCAGATCACAGCTACACGATCCCGACGGGGTTTGTTCTCGACAGTGGAGACGAGGTCACTATCCGTACGGGTAGTGGCTCAGACACTTCGTCGACGTTGTACTGGGACTCAGGATCGGCAGTCTGGAACAACGGCGGCGATACGATCACAGTCACCGATTCTGGAGGTAATGTAGTCGTAGAGGAGTCATACTGAAGATAATGTGCAAGGTATGTGCAAACTCCCGTTAATCTAATAAGTCTGTGTGCAAAACTTGCATATGAGATGAGTACGAGTGACGATCCTCGACGAGTTCACTTTCAGTCTCCCGAGTACCTCGTTGAGAGATTAGACGCTGTAGCTGACATCTTCGACAAAGATCGCACAGATCTTCTCGTCGAAGCAATTCGTGAGTACCTCGAAGAAACTGCCGAGAGCGAGAGCTTTCAAGAACTGGTCTCAAACAAGTATTACGACGATCAGATTGATTTCGAGACTGTCAAACAGTTAGTCGGTGCTGAAACCGCTCAGCGTCTCCGTCTTCTCAAGTCTGACTTAGAGGACGAACCCCTCGATATCTCTCCTCCCGAAGATGTCGATATCTACGGTGGGGAAGCAACTACAGTTGACGAAGACGAACTATGAGTAGCCGGCATTTGAGTTCGGTAGTCGCAGATACGAGTTCACTAGTCAGTCTTGGTGTACCTCGTGCGGACTCCGAGTACGATACACAAGAGAATCCAGATCCTCTCCAGTATCTCCTCACCTCGTGTGAGGTCTTTGTACCACCCGAGGTAGTCACCGAGCTTCGTGAGATAACGCAGTATCAGGACATCCACGGTGCCGCAGCTAACAATGTACTCGCAGCTTCTGATTTCTATACTGTCAAAGACCCCTACGCCTACGAGGAGTCAGATGTCAGCTCGAGACCGACGTTTGGACTCGATGACGGAGAGACAGACGGCATAGTCCTCGCTAACACACTCGATGTAGACGGGTTTCTGACTGACGAATTCGGTGGGACGAATTTTGCACTTATCCATGCTACTTTACGTGAGTCACGGATTATACCTACTCCACGGCTGATACTTGATTATGCTCGAAACGGATACATGACTCACGACGAAGCCCAGAGCTTGATAGCGACTATCTCTCCACATCGAAGCTGGGGCAACAGTCCTTACGTCTCTCAAATTCTCGACCTACTGGAGTGACTCGTACTGGGAAATCTTCAACTGCGCTGGGAACTCGATGTAATATATGGAGCGTATTGCCATCGTTAGTGACACACATATACCCGACAGAGAGGCGTGGATGCCCGAAGAGTTTGAGAGGCGGATAACACAAGCCGACCACCTCATCCATGCTGGAGATTTCATCTCTGAAGAAGTACTCAGGGAATTGACATCCTCCTCCGCCTGAAGGCGGAGGAATCCCACATTGGGATATTAGGGTTTGCAGTCTACCCGTTCTTGTGGCATGATTCCAGCCGTAGTATCGAACAGATAGACTCCGGGCTGTGCCAAACAGCCGTTACTCATATCCTCCGAAGGAGGACTCTGAGTTATCTTACGTCGAATGTTAATCGCACCGTTCACGTCTGCGTTCATCACCGTATCGCACGAACTACAGACGTATAGACCACGCTCTACACGGTTGCTGTCGTCTATCTTACCACAACAACAACAGGTCTTTGACGTGTTCTCCTCGTCCACACGCTCCACGAGAATGCCGTACTCCTCGGCTTTGTACTCAAGCAGACGGGTGAAACGGTCAAACTCCCAACCGTGCAACTTTTTGTTACCCGACTTACCCCAACTACGACTCTCTCCGTCTTCGTCCTCTCGTATATCGCTCAAGTCACCTACCGCGATAGTCCCAACATCCTTCTCCACACACCGTTCAACGATGTGGCGAGACAAAGTATGCAGGAAATGGTCTTTCCGCCGGGAGAGCTTACGACGTGCGCGTAATGCTTTCTCAGAAGGTCCGTCTTCGCCTTCCGTCTGGTATTCTTCCTGTGTGAAGTAGTGTTTGTCCTGCTTGAGTCGGTTTCCGGGATAGAGTTCAGGATCACCATCTTCATACGCTATAGCGACGTAGTTTTTCATACCGAGGTCGATACCCGCTACGTCGTCACCGGGTGCATCCTCAACAGGTATCTCCTTCCTGCAGACGATGTGTACTTCCCATCTGTCTCCATTCCACACCGCTCGTACTTGCTGTACATTCTCCACTTCTACGTCTGGACGAGTCTCGTACTCTACGAGGATGTAGTCATCACGATTCTCTTTTAGGTTCCAGCCTTTCGACAGCCGTAGCCTGTTGTACTCATCGTCGTGCTTGATACCGCGTTTCTTCCATGTAACGGTAGAGCGTGGGTGGTCGTCTCCACGTTTTCTGTAACCCGGCGGATTATTACTGTCGTCGGAGTTGTACCAGCCGTTGAACGCCTCAGAAAGCTCTTCAAGAACTCTCTGACTGGACTGACTGTGTAAGTCCTTGTAGCGTTCGTGGTCTTTCAACTCCGACTTGAGTTCGCTTTCGTCGGGTATCTCACCGTCTTCGTCCCACCGTTGTTGAACGTAGCTACGACCAACGTTCCAGAGTCGAGAAGCTGAGTGCCCGCACTTGTCAAGGTCGTCTTCGACCTGATTATGGTTGGTTATCTTACCAACGTAGGTGCGGGTCGTCTCCAACACATAATTAGTTATGTACCGTTCTATATTAAAGGCAACGAATATCCAAACCAGTCTATGTTCATGGTTAGCTGAGTAGTTCGACGGATTCATCCTGACCCTAAAGGGTCAGGTATTCTCCTCCGTTACGTATAAGAGAACTCGCTGATGGGGACTTGACAGCAGTCAAAGGAAATATCGATTCTGGGGGTCTTGGTCTCCCAGAGGTCTCGACACTCGAGGTAGAGGATGTTAAGTTCGTAGTCACTCACGGGACGGGAGACCTGACGAACTACCAAGAGCGTGTTGCGGAAACTGTCAAGTCGAATAGAGCAGATTCAGACTCCGTGAAGACAGTTGGTGTCTCTGGGCACACTCACGAGACGCTCGATACCCGTGTTGATGGCATACGTATACTCAACCCTGGAACAGTAACAGGAGCAGATCCGGCTTCAGAAGCGAGTATGATGACAGCCGAAGTCGACAGTGAAAACATCGACGTTAGCTTACACATCGAAGACTGACGACTAAGACCTAGAACTCGTCTAAGGATTTCGTCGTCTCGCCTACGCCGGTCTCGGGCTCTAACTCGACGTGTTCTAGATCGTATTTTTCGAGTTGATTCATCGCACTACCAGTCACGGAGGGAGCGACCAGAATTCCGCGGACGCCTTCATAGCCTCTTTCTCTGTAGTTTTCTACGTAGCGTTGTAGCTGGTCGACAGCCTTAGGACCGACTCTTCGGCGTTTAAGCTCGAGTATCACCGGATTACTCTCACTATCTCGTCCGAAGACGTCGATACGTCCGTAGTCGCTCTCACGCTCTTTTTCAATAGCTCGAAATCCCTCTTCGATTATATCTGGATTCATCATGATGCGGTTCTGCATCTGCTCCTCAGCACCCTCTAACGAGATCTCTCGGCTGTCCTCGAGCTTCATGGACGTGACTTGGTATACGTCTTCGAAGACTATCGAGATTGTTTCTCTGGGACTCGTGCGGCGACTCTTAATCTTGAGCTTGTCTCCGTAAAGTGACGCTTGGGCAGTCGATCCCGGCGGCTGCCAGTTGACGGGCTTTCTTTTTTCGTCCTGGTGTACGAGTAGAGTGCCGTCAGGTTTGATTAGTATTACTCGGTCGCCTACTCCGAGATAGCTTGAGGCTCTGCCGTCGTAGTCTACTTCGCAACGTCCTATAATGTTGATGGTACGTCGTTTTTCGAGGGCTTCTGTGACGAGTTCGAGGGCTTCTCGGTGGGAAGGATCGGGTATAGATTCGAGGTTATTGCTCACTGATAGTCTGTAACGAAAGGCAGGTATATGGGAGTTCTTCTTCATACGGTTGAGCGAGAAAGGTGGATCGGGCTAGGAGACAAGGGGACGGCGGGCAGCACCGTTTTCGACGGTGCAGATGGTCGTTGTACTGCGTTTTACTAAGCATTTCTGTTCTGGTGGCTTGGGATAAGAGCTAACCAACATTTTCTAAATATTGTCTAGAGATGTTGGTTAGCTAGGGAGAGAAATACAATCCAAAGCGGGTGTGGTAGTCGTTGGTGTTAAGCTGGGTCAGGTGACTCAGGTTAACAATACTAGTTAGAAGTTCTAACTTTACCTCACTATCCCTCGATTATAGAATAGTTTCTAACGACCATCTGTCACTAGTTGGGTCGATTCTATCTGGCTCCGCACCTCTTTCGGTTAGGATGCCTGCGTGGTAAAGCATCGCTTTGAGGTCAACTACCCCACCCTACTTCGCTCACCCTGACGGGTTCGCTCGTTGAGGGTGTCGTCAGAAGCGGAGCTTCTGACTGCTCGCAAATTTACGATTTGTGATGGGGCTTGTCGGTGGACTCCGCCTCTGACTCCATAACAGAGTACGAGACAAATCCTCGGTTCGACTTCACAGTCCCCGACTTCAGGGCAAGTTGACTGTTGCCCGTCCGCCGTGAGTCATGTAGCCCACGACGGACAAACCGCCATCCAACATTCTTCGCCGCGTTATAATCTGCATTCGCCGTCGCACCACACTTCTCACACTCGAAGAAATCGCGCTCCGTTCGGTTGCCATCGCTCGTATGACCGCACTCACAACACCGCTTCGACGTATTCTCAGGGTCAACGTACACGACCTCGATACCCAGTTCCTCAGCCTTGTACTCGACGTACTTGACGAGTTGGGCGTGCGCCCACTGGTGGAATTTACGCTTGCTCGGCATCGAGTCGCGGATGTGCGTCAAGTCCTCGAACGCGATGTGCGTACAGTCGTAGGCGACTGCCTCCGCGAGCAACCGATTCGACACCCTGTGCAGGTAGTCACGGTTGTACCGTTCTTCGCGGTTATCCCGCTGGACGAGTGTGCGATGCGCGGACTCGGTGCCCGTTTCTTGGAGACCACCACGAACGCGCTCGAACTCGCGGTGTTCGTGCAAGAGTTCTTTCCCGGATTCGAAGTGGGCGGTGCTGGTGACAGCGATGTTTTCGATGCCGAGGTCAACCCCGAGAACTGTCCTGTCCTCGGCGGGCGACTCGTCGGCATCGGGTTTCGGCTTACGGAAGCCGAGATGTAAATAGTAGTTGCCGTCACGCGCTGTCAGCGTCGATTCCGTCACTTCCCACTCGTCGCTGTCGAGGTATTGGTACTGGTAGCCGTCTTCGTCGTCGGGCAGTACCAATTCGCACCGCACTCGACTGTCGGTGGTGGCGAGGGAGACGGTGTTGTCATCGAACAGGGTCATCGTGTTGGCGTCGTACTTCACCGTTGGAGCAGTGAACTCGGGTTTCGAGTAGTTGCGACCCTGCTGTTTGCGTTCATGAACGCCTTTCAATGCTTGTGCGGCTTGGAAGCACGCGAGGATGGCGTGTTGACTCCCGAGATGAGTTTGGTCACGAACATCGTCGTAGGCGAGCGACTGGAGTTTCCGCTTACGGGTTTCGTAGTGTTCCCAGCCGATGCCCGTGGCAATGTTTGCACCCGTGCGCCATTCGTCAATCGTGTCTTCGAGCAGGTCGGCCTGCTCAGGAGACACGGAGAGGCGCGTTATCGCGGTGCGTCTCAGGTAGTCGTCGTCCGACACACGTTCAAAGAATACCTGTGGTTACTTAATAGTTGGTGTCTGACTGGTGTGTGGGTGACGCGTTCCTCCCCGCCCTACTGCGCCACTCGCTTCGTTGCGTTGATCGTTGAGGACGGGGACTCCGCACTACCGCACAGTTGAAACAGACTATCGTCCCAGAGTCAAATATCACGCCTACCAGAAACCGCTCGGTAAATATTACTATATGGCGAATATGTGAGATATTCTATAGCACTCACATTCTTTATAAAACTCCAAAGCAGGTGAGTGTGGTTAGTCTGGTGTTAAGTTGGTTCATCTACACATTATAGATTAATATTAATGTATTCAGAGAACATCAAACATATACGCTTAATCAAATGAAAATTTCTTATCAGAATGCGAATCCACGCAAAGGTCACGAAAGCTACTACATCAAATTCGACGATGTCTCCAGCGCCAACACTAACTGTGTGTTAGTCGACTCCGGAAAACAAGTCGACGTTGAAAACGACTTGGACGACGACGAGTATCTCTCTGCAATACTTCTAACACACGCCCACGCCGACCACTACCAAACACTCGTCGAGAATATCCAAGATGGGGCAGAAGTAATTATGACACCAGCTACTGCTTCTATCTTAGAGACTGTACTCTCCGAAGCCTCGAAACACTCCAAGATAGATAACCTCGACTGGGAGAGTATAGAGGACTCGATAAAGACTGTAACCGACTGGTACGAGTTATCCTCGAATGTCAAACTACGTCCTGTACCTGCCGGTCATGTCCCTGGAGCATGTAGCTACCTGATACAGTTTGACGACGATAAACACATACTATCTACGGGAGATTTCACCTTCGACAGGGCGGCGGGATATCCACCGATACCAGAAAACGAACTAAGTGAGATCGGTATAGACATACTCTTTCTAAACTCCTCGACCTCACAACCCGGAGAACTCACAGAATCAATAGATGCTATCTTAGAACAGGCGATCTCCGGTAGTGATGTCCTCGTGACTGCAAGCGGCATGACCTGTGTCAAATATGTCTATCTTCTCGGACACCTAATAGAAGAAAGGGACATCAACCTCTCGGTCTCTATAGCTGGGCAAGCAGCTAAGATATACGATGACCTCGACTACGACGTACCAAACGTAACTTCGTATCCTGTCTATGAATCTACTGACGAGGTTTTGGAGTCAGATATCTCAGTAGCAGGTCCTGAAAAGCCAGAAGAAGGGTCAAGTAAGATCTTGTTCGATGAGATAAAACACGATCCTTCAGCAACTCTCGTTCGGATACTCGCAGCTTTCAGCCGCTCGATGGAGTCGGCTAGCTGTACTGTGATGGAGTTCAAACGGGTAAATCATCCCACAGAAGATGAGATGTATAAGTTCATAGAAGATCTAAACCCAGTACATACCGTAATACAGCACGGTGGCAAGACAAAATGGGGCGACGTATTCGATTTCACTCTAACATGGGCAGACGACGAGACCGTATCACGTGTACTGTATTCTAACGGAGACTGGGAAAAACCCGGGTGGCTCAAAGATGAGACATACGAGATGATACTTCGGAATAACAGGTCACATGGCGAGCCAGATCTCTCCGGTGTAGTTGGAGAAAATCTCGACGAGATAATGACTCCCGAACTACCTAGTCTAGAGATATCAGAAGAACCTGACTTGGAAAAAGAAGGAGTGGAGTTAGACGAGATTGCTAAAAGAGACCTTCATAGTTCGAGTGAAAACGAGGGCTTCGAAGCTGAGTCTAAGCCTGAAAAAGAAGTGAGACGTACTTCTGTTCAGAATCGGGAAGATACTGATTTCGAAGGCGAAGACGTTTCTCTACGGGATCTAAAGCAGATACTCGAGAGAATAGAAAAACAGTTCGATTCTAATTCTAATTCTGAGACCTACGAGGCTTTCGTCGTCGACACAGGCGAAGGAGGAGACTTATTAGTCCGTATTGATGGACACACATCAGATGATTTGGATCTAGAGCACGGTCAGATCATCAATGTCTCTCTAGATAATCAAAAGAATAGATAACAGCAATCTAATCTTAAAAAGAAGTCTTAATTAAATAGTTATAAGCTAAAAATAACTCTAATTAAATGATAATATAGACCTATAGAGATATGAAGCTGACTGTCTAAAAGATATTATTCTATATCTAAGTGGCTATTTATTAACTAATTACCAGTCACAAACTAAGTATCTACATCTTTATTTAAATTTTTATTTATACTATATTTATAAGTAATGTAAACCTAATAAACTTAAAAGACAACAAAGCTGGTTTAATATGTAAAGTAAAACCCGATGACAGCCAGATTTGGGCAAACCTAAAAATTAAGCAATTACTTATAAAAAGAAAACCTGAAAACGCAAGACCTGACAGAGTAAGTAACTAATTATTTAGAACAAACTCTCTCACCAAGATGAAAACGCATGACAGCAAAGAGGTCAAAACTATAATCGCAAGACATGACAGAGTAGAATACAAATACGAAAATAACACCTAAATCAAGAAAACCATAATCGCAAGACATGACAGAGTAGACGAATTATCCAGAAACCATAATCGCAAGACATGACAGAGTAAGAAAATAACAAAAATACATCTCACACCAAAACCACCATACAGCAACGTCATGGATAAATAATTAAACCGATGACAGAGTAGAATCTTACAAAAACTGAAATCACCCCCTAAACCGCAAGACATGACAGAGTAAACCGAAAAATCGAGCAAAACAACGACCTAGAAAGGGTGGGGTAATAGGCTGTTTTTGGTGGGTATGCGAATTTGGTGGTTTACGAAATACCAAAATTCGGTTTTGGCGTCTTTTTTGACCCCACGGTTTTGTTTGAGACAGTATGTGTGAGTGAGTTGTTGATGAGGCAGTTTCTCTAACTTAGTATTGATTGAGATGACTGAAATCAAGACATCGGAAAAAGAGAACACAGAAACGAAAACGATAGATCACCGAGTTCCTTTATCTGGTGTGACAGTATACGAAGACGATTATCTAGAGGTAGAGTTTTCACGAAGTGTTTTCGGAAGCGAAGAAAGGAAGGAAAGAATGGCAGACGAGTTCAGAGATGGCGTAGTATCAGTCTAATAAAAAGAATACAGGGTAGTATAAAGAAGAAGGCAAAAGATAGTAGTATAGACGATAATAGAGTAGATGGACATCATCCAGATGTAGATGTGATAGAGTAGGATGTTTCTCTAAGGGTGTTTCTATGGTGTTACGAGGGAGATATGTATGTTAGGTAGTTTTTCGTCTCTATGGCGTTGTGAGAGGCTTTGTGAGAGTGTGAGTACGTGTGTGTCTGTAGTGGTAGTGTCTTCTACATTAGCCTTAGTGGTGTAGTCATAGTTGGTGTTGTTGACGGTGTCTCTTTTTACCGAAGCCCTCGGTCTTTCGGTCGGTCTGACTCGCTGCGCTCTGGTTTGCCCATAGGTTGTCCCAGTGCTTGCGTCGTCAGACACGAGCCGAAGAGCCCTCGCCCTTCGTGAGTCCACCGAGGGGTTGGTTTTTCGGCTACTTTACGTCAACACCGGAGACACGAGGTTGGGTTTCTGGTTCTAGACGGTACTTTCGCGCTTCCACACAGGGTGTATAGTTGAGAGAGGTATATTGGAATTCTTCTTTGGAGGTGGTTGGGAGAAGGGCTAGACAACATTAGAGTGAGAGCTAACCAACATTTTCGGAGAATTGTCTAGAGATGTTGGTTAGCTAGGGGAGGATACACTCCAAAGCGGGTGTGGTGGTGTCGGTGTTAAGCTGGGTCAGGTGACTCAGGTTAACACTTCGTCTAACTACAGTCTCGCTGTGAAGTTCCACACGCCGAAGAACATCGCCACCTCGATCACCGTCGAAGCCGCGGAGCTTCTCGAGTTATTCCAGTGGCACGGAAACTTCTCACCGTCTCAGATCAAGGAGAACTCTGAGTTAATGGATGAGATCGAAGACGAGCTTGCTGATATTCTTCTCTACTGCATGAGCATGGCGATACACTTGGACATTGACCTTGAGGAAGCAGTCGAAAGGAAACTCGAGAAAAACAAGGAGAGGTATAATGAGGAGAGAGACGACGAGATACGTGAGGAACTAGAAGAATGGCAGGAGTGAGTTATTCCATCTCCACGTTCCTCATCTCCCGCCTTTTCTCTAAGAACTTAGTATGAGGATAGAGATCCTCATCGTCAGGCAAGTTAATTTTCTTCCCCTCTAACTTCTTGAACTCGTTATAGCCATTTCTCTCGGGCTCGTCTCTTACGACAATTTCGTAGTCATCTGTTATAACGAACCATCCGACATCGAACGCCCAATGGTGTAGTCTGCATAACGCGATCCCGTTCTGAATAACATCGCTCCCATTCTTTCTCTTAGGATAGATATGTGCTGCCTCTACCTCGGGGTTTCCATCGGGAGACTCTCGATTACTACCACAGACTGCACATGTCTCGTTGTAGGCTTCCTTAACTAACTCTGAGAAAGCCGAATCTCGGGCTCGTCGTTGGGTTTGAGTGTATTCATCTCTTTCCTCGGTTAGCTGTGGGTCGTTTTTCGATGCTTCTCTTAGCTTTGACTTCTTGTCTTCAATTGACTGGTTAGAAGGTTCTACGTTTAACTCTAGCTTATCAAGAATTTCTCTACCCGAGTCTGTTATCTGACTTACGTCATCTGAACGCTTTACGAAGCCGAGAACCTGTAGCCATTCTCTGTGACGGGTAGCTACACCCGTTGAATCCATATCACACTCTTTGAATTCGGATCTCAACAGATACTTAATCTCTTCATCAGTCATCGGCTGCTGAGTCAGCTCTAGAAGAATCTCATCGAAGCCTTTGACGCCCGATCGGAGACCTTCGTATAGTATAGACGAGTCTTGGTTCTCAAGATAAGATTCACCTATTTCGCCTAAGAAATATTTTGAGTCGGACTCCTTTAGCACTCGAATCGATTCTAGGAAGCTTAGGTGCCTTGGAACAGTTTCTCGACTTCTTGCTTTTGTATTCGAGAGCACCCATTCTATCAACTCTCCTTCAGAAGGAGAGTTAGATTCAACGTAATCGAGCATCTGCACCAATAGATTGAGACGGTTATTAACACCTCCATAGAACCGGTCTGCGGTCATCCGACGGTCATCAGACATTTTTGATGGCTATAGTTTTGGAAGACTATCAGATAAAGATGTCTCGGAGTTTCTATTTCCCGAGTGAAATCCTCTTTATGCAAGAAAGAGTGAAGTAGAATACTCTCATACATACTGAACATGTCAGGATTATCGGATTCTGAAATAGAAGAACGAATCCAAGAATATAGACACAAGACGGATTGGGATCAACTAAAGAGAAACGCGAATATTACATCTGAGGCGGTTCGAGACTTAGCGGAATCTCTAGTAAAAGAAAGGCAGATGGGAGAGTATGAACTGACTACACTCTATCGATTATGCCAGAATACCGATGCATCTTCTATCCAAAACAAGGAGGAGAGAATAGATAATCTTGACATCCCAGAGGAAGATAAGAAACAGATAAAAGATCTTCTAGACAGTAAAATGGGATCGGTCGGAAAGGGAGTAAGAAGTCTCGATCCGAAAGGTCATGACGAAGAAGTTCTTGATTTAATAGAGACTCTCGTTAACTCCGATGACAGGAGTGAGATTGACTCCGCAATTGACGAATTCGCTTCTTTAGAGATTAGTGGCATCCAGTCGGGGAAAATATCACCTATCTTCTATTATCTACACCCAGAAAAATATCCAATAAATAATACCTCTTCCCGGGAGGGCATGGAGGAAATATTCGGGAAAGAAATTTCTAGACAACTTAGCGATTATGTTGATGAGGTGGAGAAATACAAAGAAGTGAAAGAAAAATCCGACTTCGCTAAGAATTATCGAGAACTCGATTTCTTCCTATTCAAAGGAAGAGAACAACAGACGGAGATTGACGAAGACCAGGATCAGGATCTATATCTCATAAAAATAGGAGACCATTGGCGAGATGAATTTGAGAAAACAGTCGAAAGCCCTGTTTACGCTGAGGATCGTAGAGGTAGTCCACCACCCGAATTCGGGGATATTGAGGGAGAGCGTATATGGGGAACAGAAGGCGGAGAAAATACATTTGATGACATGGATCCGGATGACTATCTTCTTTTCTACTATGACGATATGTTCTTCGCCACTGGGAAAGTAGGCAGAAAGAAAAAGAGCCGTGATCTTGGTGACTTTATCTGGGATAATGAAGCAAGTAAATATGTCTATACTGTCAAGGATTTCAGGCACATTGAAATTCCCGAGGATTATCTCTGGGATCTTCTAAATTATAAGGAATCATACTATCTACGAGCTGCTATGAACAGTATTTCTGACGATAGAATGGAATCATTATTTGAAGAATATTCGTCAATAGAGGCTCTGATAGATGAATACTCTAAGAGTGGGACTGGTACCAGCTATTATTGGGTTAACCAGACAAGAGGTGTAGAAGTGGAAGAAGAGTTCCTTAGAGCTAAGGCAGATAACGAACCCAGTCACGATCTTACTGTTTTAGACAAGGGAGATATTATCTTCCACTATAAAGACCAGAACATAATAGGTCACTCTGAGGTTGTAAGTGATGCAAGAGTTGAGGAAGAAGGTAATGGTGATTATTATTTCGTAGACGTTGATTTTCACAGATACGACGAGAAACCATCTCTTGACCAGGTTAAAGACTATCTTATGCGGGAAGAGGTTAGACTCGATGAATATTATCCGCTGAATAGATTTGGAGGAGTGAATAGGGGATACCTCTTCAGCCTTTCTGATCAAGCTGGAAAGTGGCTTATGGGGGGAGAATGGGGACAGACTCAGTACTTCTGGATTAACGCTGAGGGAGACTGGGTAGAGAACCAAGAGCTATCCTTCTACACTAGCATCACTGATAAAGAGAATCCACGAAAAGACGAGGAAGCATTCAATCGAGCGAAAAAGGGAGATAAAGTCGTTATATTCCGAGTATCTACGGAGAGGAAAATCGTAGGATTAGGAACCGTAGTAGAGGGTTTGCATAAGGAAAAGCCAGAGGATAAAGAGGATGAAGTACCAGGCATCACCATCAAGTCAGATGAAACAGTAGACGGACCAAGCTGGGAAAGAATCTCTAATGATTCCGAGCTACAAGACTCAAGAGTAGTAGAGTCAAATAACTATGGAGCTGTTCTCATGGGGCTCGATCAGGAGGAGTATGATAGGCTTGTTGAACTAACCAAACTTCAGATAGATAGAATCCCCGATAACATCGAGGTAGAAACAACTGAGCTTCACTTCCCTGGTAACAAGGAAGACGAAATTCTCGATCAAGTAACTACAGCACTCGAGAACGGCAACCATGTTCTTCTCGTTGGACCTCCGGGAACAGGTAAGAGCAAACTAGCAAAGACCGTCTGTGAATCTATCGAGAATATCGATTATAACTTCGTCACAGCCAACTCTGACTGGTCTACCTTCGATACTGTCGGTGGATACCATCCAGAGAAAGACGAAAACCTGAGATTCAAGCCTGGAGTCTTCCTTGACAGCTTTAAGGATGAAAATGGACACCCACAGAACGAGTGGCTTGTTATAGACGAGATAAACCGTGCGGATATCGACAAAGCATTCGGATCCCTGTTTTCAGTTCTTGCTGGAGACGATGTAACGCTTTCGTTCACTGATGAGAGCGACGAGAACATACAGATCGTGTCCAACGGAGATATAATTCAGGGAAAGGAGGACAATATCTACTACGTCCCCGACGACTGGAGAATGATTTCGACGATGAATACACTTGATAAGACATCGCTGTACGAGATGAGCTATGCCTTCATGCGAAGATGGGCTTTCGTCTCCGTTCCTGTTCCCGATATTCCCGGGGATAACGAGGAAGCAGGTGAATTAGTTGGAGAGTACGTCGATGTCTGGAGAGATGGAGACACAGGTGGTACAGATATAGATAGAAACCGAGAAATTGCCGACATCTGGAGGATCGTGAATAAGCACCGGGAGATTGGACCTGCCATAGTTGAGGACATATACGAACACGTCAAGAACAGCCCTAATCCGGATTACGCTTCCGCCATTAGTATGTACGTGATACCACAGCTAGAGGGTCTAAGAGAAGCTGACCTTAGGGAGTTTGTGTCTGGATTAGAAGATTCGGAGGCTGACATAAACGTTGATCGTGTCCGTGACTTCATGGAAGACTACTTCCAGATAGATATTAGCAGAAACTAAGCAACTCAATCTCTATGAAAACCGAACCAGAAGCCCTCGTCAACGAGATAGCTGATGACTTCAACAGCTATCTGAGTAAGGGAGTCCGGGTAGAGGAAATTGCATCTGGAGTGGATCCAAACCTCGATATCGACGATATAGAGAAAGTACTGCGTATCCATTTCGTTCTGACTGGAAGTCTTGACGACGAGACCCAAACAGAGGAGACAGACGAAGAGGTAGGGGTCATAGATTTCGTGGATAATCTCCACGACGAAGTCCGAAGAATAAAAACTACTGTGACGAAGGATACAGTCTTTCTGGAGAACGAGGTTCGAGGGCGGATAGACTGGCAAGATACGATAAAGAAGAGATATCGATCAGCATCGCCCAATATAGGATACTCGTGTACACAGACTCGAGAGAACTACAACATAGATGAAAATCTGGTTCTGAAACGTCTTCTATCCGTTATATACGAGATAATATTCGAGGATCTGAAGCCAGCCTTGGAGAATCCCGAGGACTACGCATGGTTCGAGCCTTGGATTGCCCCTGGAGAAGAAGATAAAGACGGTCTTAGACGTGTTGTGAGGGATGTTTTTCTCGATAATGTCTATCTTCAACGTATAGAGATTGAGGATGGCCAGATCACCGACAGGATGATAGAGTCGGTGAAAAAATCTCGAATCCCACTATACAGGAACGCAGCTGAGCTTCTGGATCGGTATCGTCGCCTTAAAAGACAGGACATCGATATTGATGAAGCCAAAGAACTACTGGAGAATACCTTCATCCGCCCAAGCGAGAACGAGAGACTGTTTGAGCTCTACTGGGTTTTCAGAATCCTTTCTGAGTACGAGGAAGCTCATTTCAAGGTGATAGACGAAGACTATGAGGGGTTAGTTGCACACTGGGAGGACGAAGAGTACGAGTACAAGATGTTCCATGATTCGGTAGGGGGAATGGAGTTCTCGGAGGAGATAGAGAAGGATAACGTACCGGAAGAAGACGGATATTTACGAAGGCTTTTTGAGGTCAACGAGGAGTTCAACAGGCTTCAGTATAAGTTGCTCAATAGAGAGAGTAATAAAGGACTCTGGGGAGGACGTCCAGATATACTGATAGAGAAAAAGAGGAAGAAAGGGGGCGATGTTAAGGAGATATTTGTGGGCGAGGTCAAATATACCCGTGATAAGGGATACGCAGCTAAGGGACTACGGGAGCTTCTCGAGTATATGGCGTTTGTTAAAGGCTCAGGTGAAGAATACATCGAAAATGAGGGAGATCTTTTTGACTGCGAGAATGTTAGAGGAATGCTGTTTGTTGATTCTATTGACAAAGTGGAGGAAGTAAACGAGGATATTCGAGTGGTTGGGTTTGGAGAAGAAGTTGAAGTGGACTAACTAAGCTGTAACAGGCATGTCGACGCTAATACTGTTACCATACTGTCTGCTTCTTTCTCCCACCTTCTTCAAGCTCTATTGACTCGATTCTTGAATGTCTGATTTACAAGAAACTCGTACACTTAGACCTCTATATCACGCATATAGACGCTCTCGACGCAGATACAAGTCCGTGAGTGTCCGGTTTTATTGGCTTTGGTGAATCGCCGTACTGAGGTGAATTATAAACGAGAAAGTATACAGCTTCCTCTAAGCCGTCTATTTGAGTTTTGACTTAGATTATCAGCCAAGATACGATGATTTTGGACTAGTTTAGCTCAGGAATTCGTACCTGACCCCACCCAATACCGACGCTTCCTAGTGATTCACCAGAGCCGAGTGTGCCGAAGAAACATGCCTCGAAGTCATCTAGATAAGGTCTTACTTCGGGGAAACTCCGAGGAAGCACGTATATATCTACTTCTTCGGGATGGTCGTGAACTAACAGAATATCGTCGTTGTAGGTAGTACGACGGGGAAGATTCTGTAACCAAGTAATCGGGTGGGAGAGTCAACTGTCGTCTACAGGAGTGTACAGCTCACCATCGACTACGAATCCATTGTCGACCTGTTCGACGTCTCCTCCTTCTCTCCATCCGTAATACACTATCTGGTGTAGAGTCTTAGTTTCTCCATCGGTATTCTCAAACTCTTTTTCACGGGCTGTTTTTTCTTTCTCAGTCATATTTACTATATTACTCGTTACCTCACTCGTTGCTCTTGCAGATATCTCACGTAAAATACGGGCATGCGTGAAGTACCCCGCGCACGATGGCGCGGGGCTTCGCCGTTTGGCCTCTTCCCAAGACTGGAAGCGTAACGGCGGCAGGCGAATTTAATTTCCTCCGCACTTCCCAGATGGGTCGTGTGGGAGCAGTAACACCCGAACACGCCGTGTCTCCTACCGCACTAGAGATCGTCTAGTGCTGCCGTAGGTGGCGTGTCCGTGGAGGTCGGCGGCTTCACCACCGCCCGACACACTTGAAGCCCGGCGCAACCTTGCGGTGTTTTGCGAGGCGGATAACGTGGCTCCCGTACTGTAAATATGGTTCGACAGCAACTTGAACATATGGATTGTGCAGCGGAGCGAACGCGCTTCACCCCCGCCCACGGTGTTGACGCAAATCAAAGATTTGCGAAAGTCCCGAGATCTCCGATCTCGTGTGCTCGCTAATCGGAGATTAGCGAAAGTTGTTAGATCTCCGATCTAACAGCCCGTGAATCTATGATTCACGAAGCCGAAAACCTGCGGTTTTCGGAAGGGCGGGGAACTCGCGCTGCCTTTCGTTTAGATATTTTGGTCAGCTATCCAAACCGTCTTGGATTCACAAACTGGTTTGTATGTAGTCTGTGTATGACTTGAAAGAAATCAGAATCAACCATCACTCGCTGTTGTACTCTCGTACTATCTCCTGTAACTCCTCGATAGAAAGAGGCTCTACCTCAACTCTCTCTCCATCCTTCGTATAGAACAAACTCGTCGTGACGTCTTTTTCTGCAAACCACTCTGAGAGAACGTGGTAGTAAATACTTAGCTGCTTTTGGTACTCGGGTTGGGCTTTTCGGGTACTATCTGTCTTGTAATCGATTATCTCGACCTCATCGTCTGTTTCGTGGACAAGGTCGACAATGCCCGATATTACTACTTGTTCTTCATCTACTTGTAGTGGTAGAGTGACCGGCTCCTCAACGTGTAATTCGTCCGATAGTCCATCGATTAAGTCTTTGACCCGTCGTTCGTCGGGATTAGATGGATCCACGTCTTCGCCGAGTGCATATGCCTCTGCGAAGTCATGTACTTGAGAGCCAAAGTCCATCCCTCGGTCATTTGACTCGGCATCGATGCCTATCTCAGTCTCCATCTCTATCTCTTCATCAGATTCTTTGAACACTTCATTGTTCATCAGCGAGTGGGGTGAGTGACCGGTCGGTTCATCCGGTGTCTCGACTGTGAATGGCAACTCTTTCTGAACTATCTGTTCTTGACTGACTGGTTCAACATCAGGTTCTATATCCTCGAGGTCGAGGGGTAACTCCTCAAGGAATGTGTTTGGATCCTCCCCACCTGCAAACAAGACGTGGCTCTCTGCACGTGTGATAGCGACATAGAGGAGGCGTCTTTCTTCGTCGTACTCAGGAGGGAGACAACGACGGATCACGTCATATCGCCAGTTGTCATATATATGTGGATGTTCTCGGATTTCAGAGTATATCTTGCGCTGTCGGAGACCAACCGGATCCTGGTACTGAATTACGCTTGAATCACGTGCTGAGGGCGGGAAACGTCCGCTGTTCATATTCGCCATGATTACTATCGGATACTCGAGACCTTTCGCAGCGTGAACTGTCTGGACAGTAACCGAATTATCTCCAGCACTCGTATGCACATCGAGTATGCTACCGTTTTCTATCCCACGTTCGATGAAACGGATCAGATCGCCTCGGGTGAGAGTAGTCGAGTCATGGACTGACTGAACTGTATCGAGTATGACATCGGCGTAGTCTCCTGTGAATCCGTACCGTTCGAAGACACGGCGTGTAACTGCTCCGACAGACTCTAGAGATCGGAGGGCATCTCGAAACTCGACCATCTCAACAGGATAAGACTCAGTCTCTAAGATGTGTTTTATTTCGTCGAACGTGTAGCCTGTCTTCTCTAACACGACTGCCCATCCACGGTCGGCATCCCGTTCAAGAATCCGGAGCCATGCAAGGAGAAGCTTTGCAGGGTCGGTTCGGAAGAGTTCGACCCCTCCATCATATGCCATCGGGAAACTGTATTCATCGGCAACTTCGAGGAGTTCACGACCGTAGTCCCGAGTTCGTGTGAAGACGGCAATGTCTTCGAAGTCAGGAGGTCGTGGCTCTCCATTCTCGTCTTCAACAGAATACTCCTCGTTACCCACAATCTCCTGTATTAGAGATAGGACGGCTTCGTGTTCGTCCTCGTTTTGGAAACCACTCAGAACCGTGTTGTCGAACTCAGCGTTCGAGGATAATCCGACGACGTCCTCGATTTCTGTCTCGTCGACTTCTTCATTACTTGATGCTGGTGTTACGAGTGCTTCTTCAGAGAAGTCCAGAATAGTCTGGGTGGATCTGTAGTTCTCTTTGAGCGGTATCCGCGTGATTGAGTCAGTGTCAAAGTCGACCCTGTCTGTGTCGCTGTTGAGGTCGGTGCTGAACTCTTCGAGACGGTTCTTGAACTCCATTATATTCTGTACATCAGCATACTGGAAAGAGTAGATACTCTGTTTCCAGTCTCCGACAACACAGAGATTATCAGTACGAGTCAGGAGTAATGCGAGCTTGAACTGAATCTCACTCGTGTCTTGAAACTCATCGACCATTACATACTCGAATCCGGCGTCTTCACGGAGCCTCGGCTCTTCACAGAGGAGGACGAAGGCGAAAAGCTGGAGGAAACCAAAGTTGAGATAGTTTCGGCTGAGTGCGAACTCTAAGTACTCGAAGTAGACGTCGTGGACAAACTCTTTGAGGTCATCTCTCTCCTCATTAAATACCTCGTCTGCGACGGTGTCGTCTAACTTCTTCGTTCCTCGACCTCCTCGTAACTCTTTCTTTGTTGGGGCATCAGGGAGATGGATCTTGTTCTGTTCGAAACGTCTTAGACTATCTCGAAGCTGGGACTGTTTTCGACCGTCGTTACGTGGCTCGTTGACCTCGTCGAATTTCTCTTTGAAGGCTTCGAAATCCCCATCGAGATACTTTTCACCGTCACGGTACCAGCCGTCTACTGTTGGAAAGACTCCCTTAGAAGCAAGTTCTTTGATCAGATCAAGTAGCTCACTTGGACTCGGTAGTATCCGATAGAACTCCGTATACTCGGGGTGATCCCCGCGGAACTGCCCGAAGAACTCCCGGAAAAGCTCAGCTTCGATGAGTTCGTCCTCGATGATACGTGTTGATCCCGTGATCCGTCCATCGATACCAAGATGAGTCGGAGCGGAGTAGCCATGTTCTCTAAGGATATCGTGGCAGTGGGAGTGGAAGGTTCGGATCGGAGCGTCGGCTAACTCACGCATCCGGTAGTCACTGTGTTCGACGATCCTCTCTTTCATCTCTGCTGCAGCACTTCGAGTGAATGTCACCAGTAGTATATCCTCAGGATCAACTTCGGACTGGTTTACGATATTCGCATACCGACGTGTAATCGTGAATGTCTTCCCTGTACCGGGTCCGGCATCGACGAGATAGATCCCCTCGGTCTCGTTAATGAGCTGTTGCTGTCGTTGGTTGGGTGTCGGTTCAGTCATCTTTCTCCCCCTCCAGCAGTAGGTCACGGTTATCTATTCGACGGTAGTTCGGCTCTCCAGATAGACCTTCGACTGGAAAGCGTTCATCACCTGATCGGCGTCGATTGAGCTCTGTGAGACGCTCGTCGACGAAATCCTCGAACGCATCGAGATCTTCACGGAAGAAAGTCCGCTCCCGAATCTTGTTGAGTCTACGTATCGCCTGGTCACTTCCCTTCTCGGCGTCTACATCCTCAGATGTCCCTACGTCGACAGCCGTCGTGAACTCCTCGGCGAACTCAGACGAGCGGAGCTCGCTCTTCTCAGTTGTATCAGGGAAAGTTAGCTGGTTCATGATGTCACTGTATGATGGGTATCCAAGATCGTCGAAAGTCTCTTGACAGTCGTTGTAGCCATTGAGGAGCTCTTCATAGGCGTCACGAGATCCCACGTATTCGTCGAAGGTGAAAGGATAATAGGAGACTGTCGTAACTGCGTCCTCGATATTAGCCTTGCCTTCTATTACATCATCTATGGTGTCTAAGAAATGGAAGAAGGTGAAATCGAGAGGCTTGTTCGGCTGTATACTTCGGTAGTAGGTGAGATACACTGCTGCTTGGAAGTTCGGTGTATCTGCTGGGGAATCAACTGCCGCACGTTTGACAACTTGATATTCTGATTTCTTTCTCCCGCTTTTGTAATCGAGGAGGTGGTCTGGGGACTCAATTAGATCTATTTTGCCTTTGACACCGAGAGAACTATCCTCGAACCACCTCTCAGTAACTGTAGAGTCAATAGGTTGGTCGAAGTAGTTGGCGAAGAAATTCGATCCCCAACCCGATGTTGAACTGAGAAAACTGTCGGAGTCTGGGGAGTTACTGTCGAGATACTCAATTATATTCTCCAGACCGATTTGGTATTTTCGTCGACGAAGAGTCTCATCTGCGGACGAAAAGAAGGGTTCTGCCTCGGTGATCATCACGTCTATGAGTTCATCCATATCGGTATTATCTATGGTCTCGGGATGGTTCACGTAGAACTCAGCGAAGTCATGGAACAGGTTACCCTCGACGAACCTTTCTTGATCCGGTAAATCAATAAGCTGGTTGAAGAAGTAATCGCGCGGACTGTTGACATAGCTGTTTAGACTCGACTGACTTACTGTATCAACCGTTTCTGACTCCACATTGAGGCTATTGCGCTCGAATCCACCCATAGAGTCGTCTGAACGTTGAATGCGTTGATGCTTAACTGAGTTGAGGTCACTAAACCTCTCGAAGTCGTCTTCGAAGAGATCGCCGAAATAAAGACACGGTGTAACCGGCTCACCTCCTGCGGAGTCCTGTACTAGGTAATACTGCTCGCTCCCGCTTTGGAGGAGACGTTGAAACCCACCGATATATCGTCCGAACTGAGACTGGGTATCAACCCAAGGACGTTGAGGTGCTGAGTGTGTCCAGTTCTGATCCATACCGATGTAGAACACTACAGGACGGTCGACGTAGTTGGACGACTTCGCATCGGCTAGAAGGACTCCTTCATTTTCTCTGTCTACTGGAACCTCATATGTCTCTAAGTAGTAGGAAAGTTGATCGACATAATCGTCTGTGATCTCTTTCTCTGACAGACCGAGTTTATCGAGTTCTTCGCCGAAACGTTCAAGTTCAATACCGGTTTTCTCTGTATATTCATTGAGAGCGTCGTCAAATGTTCGTCTGTCTATGTTGTCACAGAAGCCGTGTAGCCAGTCGAGAACTGAAGACTCTACGGAAGCAAGACGCTTCTCATAGTCATCGAACGGGACATCGAGTCCCATCTGTGTAAGAACGGGAGCCACGTCCCCAACGGTCGTCTCAGAGCCTCGGAACGGTATCCTGAGTAACCGTACGAAAGCTCTGTGGTGAGGGTCATCGATAAATCCGGGTCCACCATAGAACGGTATCTCAGCGGATTCAAATGCTGATTCGATAAGAGAGGAGTATTTGCTTGCACTATCGACTACGACGGCGACGTCGTCGGCATTCTGTGGATTAACTGTATCTAATAGTGCATTGACGATTTCAGCTGAAGATTCGAAGATATGGAAGGAAGGGTAGTTGAACTTTTCGTCAGTGAATAGTTCTATGCGGTCGACGTCCGGTGGCAGTATACTACGTTCGAGGTTCGTGAGCTGATCGTAGCCGACTACAGCTACAGACTGATTGTTTTCGACCTCGTAGTCGGTAAGCTGTCGGGATGTCGTCCTGAGTGAGGACATAATCTCTACAGCGTCTCGAGTCGCCTCGTTGATGTAGGCATCGTATTCGAAGATGGAGTCGAGACTGCCTTGGTGTTCCCAACACTGTAACACGTTACCGATAGCATACGAGATGGCTTCCCAGTCGTGTTTGGTCTCGTCGACTACTTCAAGAAAGGCTATACGGTCTTCTGCTTGTTCCCGTCTGCCAGCTGCGAGACGGCGTGGAGTAGTCGAGAAGGATCCAAACTGTGGACGGTCGAGACGTCGGTTGATCGCACTCGCAAAAGGGGCATCGGGAGTGATGACGAGGTCATAGTCTTTGACTTCTGAGTAGACTTCGTCGGCGTCTTTCGCTCGGTGAATTGGCACGGGTATGTCCAAGCACACGACTCAAAAAAAGATACTGGTGCTTGTTGGACTCAGTATCAGCTACAGATCATTTGTCTTCACTTCCGTGTCGGCAGAACTAGAGTCTACTGACAAGCCCTTCTTTAGGGGTGGGTAGCTGACTTAATCAGCAGCGTTGATAGCACTATTCAACTCGAAGAGCTCCTTGACGACCTCGCTTTCGGTCAATCGGTATCGTTTCGGAGAGGTGTTAGGAACCTCTTCGAGGATATTTACTTCGAGTAATAGATCTATGTAGTTCCCTACCGTCTGTCGCGTGACCCCGGCGTGCTCGGCTAACTCAGTCTTATTAAACTCCTTTCTAGGAGGGAGGTCTAAGAGAGCGTCTATAAGTATAGGTATACTCTCGTGTTGAGTCAGGTATAGCCATCCGCTAGGATGTTCTAAACGTTCCTCCTTTGTATCTACTTCCTGACTTTTGGATCCATCGGAGACTTGACTCATGTTTGTTACTATTAACTTTGAGTGGTATAACTCTTTGCACCGGTGTTAATCAGTATTAACAGTCTTTAATAATAGCTAACCAACATTTTCGAAATATTGTCTAGAGATGTTGGTTAGCTAGGGAGAGAAATACACTCCAAAGCGGGTGTGGTGGTGTCGGTGTTAAGCTGGGTCAGGTGACTCAGGTTAACAGTTAGTAAGTCTCCGTCCTCAAGGAGTCGTTCGCAAATCTTTGATTTGCGACTGTAGCCAATCAGAGATTGGCATACCTACGAGAACGGAGTTCTCGGGACGGGAGCAAATCTGTGATTTGCGAGCCTGCGAGAGCAAAGCTCTCGGGACGTTGACGAATCGCAGAGCGATTCGTTCGCACACCAGAACGCCTTGCGTTCTGGGGACGTTCGTCAAACTTTGTTTGACGTGCCAACAAGATCGGAGATCTTGTGACGGGGCTTGACCCCGAGGCGGTTGACTTTTTCCTACTCCCGTTTTACCGTAAGCAAATATATTCTTGGGAGGGTCACAGTTCATCACAGGCTGGAGAATATCAACATACTCAGAGATCTCCTCGTCTCTTTCTTCGATGTCTTCCGGCTCATAGTCTTCTCGAAGTGGGGTCTCAGTACGGAAAATCGATTCGTCCGGCTCAAAGAGTCCCATGAAAGATTATCATACATAAAACCACCCCCTTCAAGTGTTTCAAGTGTTTCAAATGTTTTACTTCTTTAAATACCCCCACACCCCACTGTTTCAAGTGTTCCTAGCTTAAAACAACACTCTCAATAGTTAGTTAGTTATTAAAAACAAAATATTTAATATAATACAATACATCTATTAGGTTTATGGGTAACTGAGACTTATTTTCAGTATTCTAGTATAGTGTCTAAATAGTATACGGATAGAATACCCCTAGTTATCCAGAACAGTTGAAACGATGGGGTGGGGGAGTCTTTGATTTGCTGAACTAACCAACATTTTCGGAGAATTGTCTAGAGATGTTGGTTAGCTAGGGAGAAAAATACACTCCAAAGCAGGTGTGGTGGTCGTTGGTGTTAAGCTGGGTCAGGTGACTCAGGTTAACAGGGGCGGCTCTACTCGAACAGATCTTCGAGAGCCTCGTCTATGAGATCGTCGACGTCTATACCTTTCTTTTTAGCTACGTAGAGAGCTGCGGCTTCGATGTTGACTGCCTGGAGTTCTCGTTTTGCTCGGTTGATTTCGGCTACTGTCTCCTGTTTTTCGAAACCGTTGGCGATGAGTCTGTTCAGTATCTGGTCGAATAGGTCTTGTTCTCCAGTTATTGTCTCTACGTCGGGAGGCGAATAGCCTGTAGTATCTACCTCCTCGACAGAGAACTGTACTTGGACGTCGTCTTCTTCTCCTGTAGGTTCGAGTAAATCTCTTTCTTTTGCGGCTTCGAGGATCTTTTCGGCTTCGTCTGGGTTGTACCAGTCTCTATCACGAGATAGAGAGAAGATGAACTCCACTTGGGTTAGAGTGTCTTTGTCTCTTATCTTGAAGGGAGTGGCTACTACTTTTTTGAGAGTCATCTCTTGAGAGTTAGTTCACCCACGTAGTATGTATATCTTCATCATCCTCAAAAAGGTTAAATAAAAATAGAGTATTTTGTTATATGAATGTCCGAAGACCTGTCTTCTATTTACGAAGATGTCCGTGACATAGGCTTTTATGCAGGTCAGATAGAATTAGAGAAGACTATTGAGGGGAATAGTCCCACTTTCGGTGACACTGAAGATGTAGTTAACGAGGTAGGCAAAGAAGTCCTTGACTCCATCGGGATAGACCGCCTGTACAAACATCAAACAGAAGCGATAGATGCTGTAAACTCAGGGGACAACATAGTAATAGACACACCAACTGCATCGGGTAAGACGATGACCTATGCTATCCCCATGATAGAAGAAGGTTATCAGGACAACACGAAGTCGATCTACATAGCCCCTCAGAACTCTCTAGTCAATGATCAGACAGAATCAATACGGGAGATGACTTCTTCTATATCACCTTCTCCCTTTGATTCTGACTCACAGAATCTTGATAGATTCTCAGATAATAATCTGCCGCCAGGTTCTGTTTCGGTAGCAAGGTATACCGGACAGTTATCCCAGACCGAGAAACGGAATGTGAGAAATGAAGAGCCCGAGATCCTGCTGAGTAATCCGGAGATGCTCCACATGTCAGTTCTGCCTTACGCTGAAACACACTGGCGGTGGCTTTTTGAGAATCTCAGATACGTGGTTCTCGACGAAGTTCATAGATACCGAGGATACTTTGGGATACATCTATCACTGATACTTCGACGTCTAAAGAGAAAAGCCGAGACATTCGGAAGGGATCTGCAGTTTCTATGTGCCTCCGCTACTATACAGAACCCTATAGAACATGCTAGCAGAGTAACTGGAGAGGATGATGATTCATTTACTCATATCTCCGAGGACTACAGTGCCTCTGGAGACAAACACTGGATGTTCTGGCAACCTCCGGAGAAAGATTCTAAGTACACTAATTTTGACTCTGAATCGGGAGACAGTATTAGTAACAGAAAGTCAAGCCACTCGGAAGCCACCGATATCTTCAGCTACTTTGTGATTGATAGATACCAGACTCTTGTGTTTACCCGAGCACGTCAAGGTGCAGAATATTATTCTATGGTATCGCAGAGAAGACTACAGGAGATGGGGCATAATGACCTCGCAGAAAAAGTAACTGCGTACGAAGGAGCGTTAACTGACGACAGACGGGAGGAGATAGAAGAAGGTCTAAAATCTGGTGACACATTAGGTGTCTGGAGTACGAATGCACTGGAGCTTGGGGTTGATATAGGCGGTCTAGACGTTGTTATCTTAGACGGATATCCTAAGACCGTCATGTCTACGTTTCAACGAGCTGGTAGAGCTGGACGAGGTAAAGACGACAGCGCAGTCGTTTTAGTTGCAGGTAATGACTCTCTCGATCAGTATATCCTCAGAAACCCCGACGATCTCTTCGAGGGCGATCCAGAGAGAGCTATGGTTAACCCCGCAAACGAGAAGATACTAAAAGACCATCTCGCCTGTGCAGCTTCTGAAAATCCTCTCGAGCTTACTGATAGAACATACTTCCCCAGTAACTTCATCGATATTGTAGAGGAGATGATCGAAGAAGGACGTCTTGAAGAGAAAGGTACGAAGTCAGAGTCAGAGTCAGGGTCAGGGTCAGGGTCAGGGTCAGATAGTAGCCACACTAAATTAGAAACCACAGAGGATGGCCCTCACTATTCGATGGCTATCCGAGACATAGACAGTCAGATGATACAGATAGTCGACAAAACAACGGGGTCGAATATAGCTGAGCTCCAGAGAAGAGACGCTTACCGTGATGCTCATAGAGGCGCCTATTATACCCACCAAGATCAGAATTACAAAGTTGAGAACCTCGACTTGAAGGAGAGGCCGTGCCGAAGTAGTCCCTACTAACACTGACCAGATCACACAGACTGTGAGTGAGAAGCAAATAGACATACTAAAGAGTAGAAATGGTAAGGTTCTAACTCTTGATACAGGAGATGAAGACGCATATGTCTGGTTCGCTGACGTAAGGGTCAAAGAGTCTTTTCAGAAGTATCTCATCCGTGATAGAAGGACTCAGGAGGTATTAGAGGAGTATCCTCTCGATCTGCCGGATATAGAGGTAGAGACTGAAGCTTTCTATATCACTTTACCCGACAGTCTCAGACGAGATCTGATGGCTGGTATAGAAAGTGGTTCTGAAGATGACGATAAATACCTCGGAGGTCTACACGCTGCTGAACATGGTCTAATAGCTATGACTCCTAGAGAGGTTCTGTGTGATAGAAATGACCTCGGAGGACTATCTATATCACGTCACGACGGGACTAACGAAGCTACAATATTTGTACACGAAGGGATAGAAGGTGGTGTAGGTATATGTAAGGAAGCTTTTGAGTCTATCGAGGATCTGATACAGAAGTCTCTTGATATGATAACGACGTGTGGATGTGAGTCGGGCTGTCCCTCGTGTGTCTACAGTCCTAAGTGTGGTAATAACAACGAGACTATAGATAAAGAAATGTCAGTAGAGATTTTAGAGAAGCTTGCTGGGAGTCTGTGAGAGAGATTGTCTCTAGATCTCCAGAGCGGTAGTGTGGCCTCTATTATTTCAACTTGTGCAGGCGGAGTCCCCGTTCAGAAATCTCAGATTTCTGAGCCCGCGAGATCGGAGATCTCGGGACGTCCTCAAGGAGTGTTGCGAATCAGAGATTCGCATACGTATGAAAATCTCCGATTTTCAACACACCGCAGTCCGCTTACGCGGACAAGAAGCGCAGTAGGGCGGGGAGGAAGCCGTATACTTATTGGACTTCGGATATTACCTATAAGTACGTCCATCCGAGCCAACAGTTGTTCGGATGGATGGGCACCAGTCAACGTCTCCAGATCTTTGATCTGGATGGCTCGGAAATCGGAGATTTCCGAACGTGCCCCGAAGTCCGGAACAATGACCCTGAGTGCGGTTCGACCGCCCACGCAGTACGGAACGGTACTGCGGTCGAGGGAGAGAACACGGACAAGCCCCGTTCGTGAATCGAAGATTCACGAGCATGCTGAGGGAACCTCAGCATACGCCCTCCACGAGCGAGTGGGCGCAAGCCCCGAGCGAAGTAGGGCGGGGTTGTTGACCCATGCTTGACTACTCGGTCTAAGTGATTCACTCAATGGTTCTCGTTATGCACTTAGAACTACATATGAGAATAAGATAAGTATTAATTGTATAAAAAAGCTTAATCAGTTTCATTTCTATTTAGCTAATATGTCTGATATACAAGGGCAAATTAAGGATGCCCGAGAGGATCTCCTTGATATGTCTTTACGAAATAGATTACTTAATTTTAAGGAGTATAAAAAGAGCACGGCAAAAATAGTTAATGAGCTTCCTTCTGAAGTTTACCAACACCTAGTTATTGATCGAAATAAGATGTTATTTTTACCTCAGGGAGAAACTCTAACTTACGAGGAAATATTACCTGATATAGAAGATATTATTCAAGTTATAGAACATGATAAAACTTGTCGTCTTTGTCAAAGTGAGCCCGAAGTAATTGATGATAAAACTGGGTTTCTAGAAGATATTAACTCTGTACAGGGTGGGGATCATGGATACGGACTGCCTATAAAAGAAATAAATGAATTATCGGATTTAACAGAAACTGATTCAGATAGAAGAGAAGAATATTCAAATAGATACCTCCAAACACCTCATAAAGAATCAAACCTCCAAAACCGTCTATACAGTATAACAAAAGACTCTGAAGCTCTTATCGAAGATGCTGGATATAATGCTTTATATCTCGCTGTCGGGTTTCTTAAATGGAGAGAAGCAGAAGCACAGGAAGGATCTCACAAAGCTCCTTTGATTCTAATACCTGTTAAGATGGAGAGAGGTGGAGTTCGTTCTGATTTTAGCCTACAGTGGAATGGTGAAGAAATTACTGGTAATCTATCATTAGATCTTAAGCTTTCTGAACAAGGGTTTGATCTTCCCGAGTTTACTAAGCCTGAAGAGAAAATCGAAATAAAAGAGTATTTAGAACTAATCGACGAAAATATCTCTGATTTTGATGGATGGGAAGTACTACCTGAAATACAGTTGGGCTTCTTTGACTTTACAAAGTTCCTGATGTATCAGGATCTAGATCCAGATAATTGGCCTTCTAATCAGAAACCATCTAACCATCCATTATTAAAAGGAATACTCGATAATGAGGAAACTCTATCTAATCCTGAGCGGTTTAATGAAGAAAAAATAGATGAAAAACTATCCCCAGTAGATGTCCACAACGTTAAGGACGCAGATCCAAGCCAGATATCTGTAATTGAAGACGTAAAAAGAGGTAGAGACCTAGTGGTTGAAGGCCCACCTGGAACTGGTAAATCTCAGACTATAGTGAATATGATTGCTGAGCTTCTATCTGAAGATAAGAAAATACTTTTTGTCTCTGAAAAGATGGCTGCACTAAATGTTGTTAAAAATAGGCTTGACTCTGTTGGGATAGGTGACTTTTGCCTTGAACTTCACAGCGAAGAAGCAAATAAGTCAAAGGTTCTAAACGAATTGGAACGAGTATCTAAACTTAGTATTGAAGATCCCCATATACCTAAAGAGACCTTTCATAAGCTAGAGAGAAAACGTAAGAAGTTAGATGAATATTCTGATGCACTTGGGTCTCCATTTGGTGAATTGAATAAAACTCCATATCAGCTATTCGGCGAAAAAGAAGAAGCATATCAGCATTTTGAAGAAATTGGGAAAGATTTTCCTAAAATAGATATATCTAATGCAGAATCTCTATCGCCACAGGAACATACTGAATCTTTGAATACTATTAAAGAATTAAATAGCCGCCTCAAAAAAGTGCATCCTATTGAGGATAATCCTTGGTATGGATGCCATCCCGGCCAAATATTGCCTGATGAAAGAAAAGAAATAGAGGAGCTTTTACGAAATAGCACAAATTCATTAGATGAAATTAAAAAGATTAATGAGGGACTTGAGGAAGACTTCGGAGTGAAACGAGCCTCAACATTAAATGAGCTTGATAAAAGTATTGAAACTATTGAAATACTTGCTGAAGATTGGGATGTTGAACAAGAGACCCTACAGAAACCTGTTTGGAGAGATAATCCAGAAAAGGCTATGGAATTAGTAAATGATGTAGAAGAATTTCAAGATCTTCGAAGTAATCTAAGTGGGAGGGTAACTATTTCTTCAACTGAAAGTCCAGAGGAACGAATATCTAAGTACAATAATCTACACTCCTCTTTCAAAGAATGCCTCCGCCCAGCTTGGAATGATCTAGAAATATCAGATAGACCAGAAGATATAGACGCAAAGATTGAGAGTATTAGCGAATCAATTGATGATATTCGTAAATGGGAAAAGAGTATAAGAGAAAGTATACATACTCATAAAGCAAATAATCTTGCAGATCTTCATAATCTAATTAAAATTACAAAACCAATCTCTGAGAGTATAAATATCCATGAAGAATTAATACGAGATTCTACCTGGAACGAAATGCCTGCTGAGGTAGAATCACTAACAGAAAAAATTGAGAAGAAAAGAAAAATTCAGAATGATGTTGGTAAAAGAGTAGATACTGAACGAATTGATAGAGATCTACCTGATTTACTCACCCGCTATAGGGAATTAAGCAGCTCATACACTAGATTTGTTCAACTGGAATGGTACAATATTAAGAGTGAAATTTCGGATCTTTATATGGGGGATGTACCTAGTAAAAGTAAGAAGATAGAGAAAGATATTGAGGAGTTAATGAAATTAGATAATTTAAAAGAAGAGTTGCAAGACTATGATGGAGAAGGTCAATATTTGTTAGAACCAGTTTGGAATGGAGTAGATACAACCCCCGAGGAGATTAGAGAGTTTTCAGAGTGGATGCTTGAGATACGTAAGGGAATTAAACGGGATCTTATTACGGAAGATACTATTAAAATAATATCTGAAAGTAATACAAAGTATAATTTAGATATAGCTGAAGGAGAGCAAAAAATAGAAAATTTGGAGGGAGGGTTTGAGTATCTTAGTAGACTAGGTTTAAACTCAAGGAAGATATTTGAAAAAGCATCTGACGATAATGGATTAAACCATGTTTCTTTTGAGTCAATTAATCCTGTGATAAATATATTACAAGATATTTCAGACATTTATGTAGAAAAGGTTCCAAATGTAGTAAATAAGGTTGATAGTGACATTCAGGATTTAATTAAACTCAATGAAAAAAGAAAAAATATAAATAAGTCTTCGGGCGGTGACTCCTTTGGGCATATTTGGGAGGGTGAAAATAGTGATATAGAACAATTAAAAGAATTCTATGACTGGATGTCAAAATTTGCTCAAAAACTTGATCAAGGAGAATTAACGGAAAAATCTGTAGAAGTATTTTCAAATAATTCGATGGATAGCGAGATTGAAGAGAATAAACAAGCAATAAATAAATATAAAGATGATTTTGATGGATCAATTAGGGAACTCGATAAAAAGCTTCAGATATCTTCTGAGGAAGTTTGGGGTAGTGATATATATGAAGTAGAACTCGACTCTATTTCATCTAAATTAAAGACGCTTGAAAAGTCCTCTGAAGATCTAGAAACCTGGTCGAATTTCGATTATACAAGGAAAAGCACCCGTGACACTATAGCTGAACCAGTAGTTGAACTAGTTAATGAAGGAAAGCTAGCTCCTGAAGATATTGTCCCTTGCTTCAAGGGTAATTTAGCAGATAGTCTCCTAACTTCAGTGCTAAAAGAGAGAGAGATATTAGCTCAGTTTGATGAAGAACTCCATGAAGATCGAATTAGAGACTTTCAAGAGCTAGATAGAAAAAGCATTAAAATTAACCGTAAACGGGTTATCTCTAAGCTGATAGAAAATAAACCACAATTGATGCAAGGAGCATCTAAATCTAGCCCTGTAGGCACACTATTACATGAATTTGGAAAAGAAAGACTGCATAAGCCGATACGGGTACTTCTGCAAGAAGCTGGAGATCTAATTCAGGATCTAAAACCTTGTTTCATGATGAGCCCACTTAGCGTGGCTAAATACTTCGATCCAGGAACAATTGACTTTGATGTTGTTATTTTTGATGAAGCAAGCCAAGTACGTCCAGAAGATGCAATTGGTACTATACTTCGAGGTGATCAGCTTGTACTTTTTGGAGATACAAAACAACTTCCACCAACTAGTTTCTTTGATAATGTAACAGAGCCTCAAGACTCCGATGAGAAATGGGAATTCAAAATGAAAAATGTTGAAAGCATATTGGATCTCTGTCGATCCTCATTACCCTCTAGACGTTTAAAATGGCATTATAGAAGTCGTCATGAATCACTCATAGCAGTCTCAAACGAGGAATTCTACGACAATGAGCTTGTAGTATATCCATCCCCTATCCAAGACTCTGAAGACCTTGGATTAGAATTCAGACATCTCCCCGATACCACGTATGATAGAGGAGGGAGTAGTACAAATAGAGAAGAAGCTAGAAAAGTTGCCGAGGCTGCTATTCAACACTATCAGGACAATCCATCAAAGAGTCTAGGAATAGGAACGTTTAGCCAAAAGCAACAAAATGCAGTACTGGAAGAGGTTGAAAGACTAAGAAAGGAAAATCCAGAAATGGATAAGTACTTCTCTCATGACCAAGAGGAGAATTTCTTTGTTAAGAATCTTGAAAGAATCCAGGGAGATGAAAGAGACGTCATTTTCATAAGTGTTGGTTATGGGCGTGACTCAGACGGTAAATTACATAATAACTTCGGGCCGCTAAACCAAGACGGTGGATGGAGACGCCTAAATGTATTGATCACACGAGCTAGAGAGCGTTGTGTTGTGTTTTCAAATTTTACTGCAGACGAATTAGATGTGAAGTCATCTAGCTCAAGAGGCGTTAAAAGCTTTAAAACATTCTTAGACTATGCTGAGAATGGAAATCTTAGGTCAATTACCGAAGCTGGTAAAGACCCTGAATCACCTTTTGAAAGAAGTGTAATAAAATTCCTTCAAGAGGAAGGATATGAAGTACATCCTCAAGTAGGAAGTGCGGGTTTTAGAATAGACCTAGCTATTGCAGATCCAGAAAATCCTGGAAGATATGTTTTAGGAATAGAATGTGATGGGGCATCTTATCACTCATCACCTGTAGCACGTGAACGTGATAGACAAAGGCAAGAGATATTGGAAGACAGAGGATGGGATATATATCGAATTTGGTCAACAGACTGGTATAGAAATCGTGATAGAGCGAAGGAAAGCCTTGTTGAAGAAGTTGAGAAAGCACTCAACAGAGGCGCATTAACAGTGTCTTCAGATATGAACTCAAAAATAGAAGAAGATTCTGAAATAACCGAATTAGAAGATACTGAGGGATCGGATACATTCTCTTTAGAGGAATTGTCGACAAAATACGAAAAAACTCAGAATATAGGCAAAATAAACCTGAGTAATCATAATCCTGGAGAATTATATTCACCTATTGAAGAAATAATTAAAACAGAATCGCCAATTCATACAGATCTTCTTATTCATAGACTCGTATCCAACTCAGATGTTAGTCGGGCAGGAACGAAGATCCAAGAAACAATAAAAAAAGCAGCGGATCGGCTATCAAGGAATGATAAGATAGAGAAGAATGGAGAGTTTTTGTACTATAAGGACAAAGAAATTGAAGTCCGAGAGCGCAAGAGTAAAAGGCTAAAAGATATAGAATGGATATCGGAGGAAGAAATTGAAAAAGGGATAAGAAAGATACTTCAGAATGAGATTGAGACGTCTAAAGACGATTTAATCAAAGAAACTTCTAGGTTATTCGGGTTTGGAAGAACTAGTCAAGCCGTCTCAGATAGAATATCAGAGATAGTTGACAGTCTTCATTCATCAAAAAAGATAGAAGAAGAAAATGGCAAGTTACGCTTAAAGTGAAATAAGCGTATGTCATGGATAGGATAAGAAAGGTGGAGTAAAAACACGCTTCATGGGGTTAGTACCAATCTTCGCCCATCTGTGGTAGTGAATATTCAACGCTAATTCTAGCTATACTTGGCTATTCAGTCTGGTGAATCTACTGGGATGACTAAATAGTACTGTAGAGAACGTGTCATAGAATAGGGCTCTGGTGAATCACTAGACTGCGTTGGATCAAGCCACTAATTCAAAGGAGATGAAGCGGGAAGTCTCCAATGTCATGTCCAAAATTTCCCGTTTTGGAACGCTTGCGTTCCAACATATGTGAATCGAAGATTTTCAGCTGACGAAGCTATGCTTCGTGAAGCCGTGCGTGCGCGTGCCTGGTACAGAGAATTTCGTGAACTCGTCCTGATCTGCTCTGTCTATAATATCAAACATGTCGTAAAACAGTAAATCAAGCTACGTATGGCGATTCACCAAAGCCATCAGAACCATTCTGAAGAGTTCTGGGTCATAGTAGATTAAGAGCCAGAAAGTGAGTAAAGTGCGGGTCGGTTCTATTAGAAATAACGAGAGCTATATAAGGAGTCATGATAACTACGCAATATGCCAATTCTAAAAGAATATGCTGACTCCAACGAAAAGAATGGGTACTACGTCCATGCACATATTTCTGACCGAAACCATCCATTACCTCTACAAACTCCAAAAGTTACCAGAAAGATCTACAGTGAACTTGGATACGAACCAACCAAACAAGGGCCAAATGGGGGTGTACAAGTACCCCATGATCTGACTTGGACCCTCTATAATGTTGGACTACACTGGACCGAAAATTCTGCATCTCAAGGAGATCCTTCAGAACTTGATTCTGATAACCTTCGCAAAGCAGCACAACCAGATTTGACAGAAGAGGATATCGAATCAATACTTGAATTCGGAGAAGACTACACGGGTCAATATCAGTCCCAAGTTAGAGATCTTTTGGATGAGTTCTCTAGAGAAGGGCCTACAGAAACCGACCGTTACTTTGTAACGGAGCTATATGAAGCATCAAAGTCGTTCGGATACCTGATTAGACAGGTATTAGACAGCGACAAGATGGATACAAATGCAAAGACAAGGGAGTGGGAGTCACGCGTGAGCGAGTTCACCAGTAAAACTGGTGAACTTCAACTCGAAACGCCGGTAGCAGTCTCGGATTACCGTGAAAAGCACGGTAAGAACGAAGTAGCGAACGTTCTATCTAACTACGAAGCGATAGATGTGGAACATCTATCCGAAGAGGAACGTGAACTACTCACTAATCACGAAGTGATTAGTGAGGACTCGGAGTTCTACATCCCCGTTTCACCAGAAACGGGTGAACGACTTCCGGTGTCACCGAGGACTCAAGAAGACCTCGAAGACGCGACCAAACTCCTAAAGGAGTTTGATCTTGAGGTTCCTGAGTCCGAGTCTACTGACTCAGAGATTAACGGGGATATCGAAGACCTCGCAAAGCACATAGCACTTCATACAAGTGCTAATCTCGAAGAAGCCGAAGAAATCCTCGAAAGCTTCTGAAAACGTCTGAGTAGCCGCCCTCCTGCTTTTTAATCATGCCCTGTTAGGGTTATGCCTGATAATATCAGCGAGCTATTATCTAAAGGATAGACAGCGCGAGTTCCCCGCCCTTCCGAAAACCGCAGGTTTTCGGCTTTCGCAAATCTTTGATTTGCGTCAACACCGTGGGCGGGGGTGAAGCGCGTGCGCTTGGCCACGTCCCTGCTTTTAAGTATCGGGACGCCCTACTATGATTTGGAACCCCACGTTATCGGCCTCGCAAAACCCGCGCACCTGACGGGTAAGACGCGGTGCGCCGGGCCTGTGTCGCGCCCACGTGAAGGGGCGGACGCCCACGGACACACCCGCCACGGCAGCAACAGACGACCTCTGTTGCGGTGGCATTCCCGGTGTGTTCGGGTGTTACCGGTTCCACGCGAGTCCCCGCTGGGGACGAGCGCGGGCGGAATTAAATTCGCCACCGGTCGTTTCGCTGGGCTCGTGCCAGAGACCACAGCGAAGCCACGGGCCACCGCGCCCGTGGTACTTCACGTGTGCGGAAGTTATTACGTGGTAGAAAATGACCGATATACTGTAGGGCGGAACTTTTGATACCCTTGATTAACTGTTACCACAATTGCAGACGTAGAAAACGAAAACGACCGGTTCAGATATCTATACAATCTATCATCCAGAGTGTATCACTATCCCAGTCTCTGAGTATAAATTAATACCGCCCCCGACAACCACCTATACTTTATATGTTAAAAGAACAACTTACTCGTGAATGTTCGAGGCTAGCATCAACGCTGGAGTGCTCCAGTCCGGATTAGATACGGTAGAGAACCTCGTCGACGAGTGTAAGGTTCGTCTCAAAGAGGATGAACTCTCGATACAAGCTGTGGATCCAGCGAACGTCGGTATGGTCGATCTCTCTATACCTGCTGAGTCTTTCGAGTCCTACAACGGAGACAACGAAGTGATCGGTCTCAACATAGAACGTTTCATGGATATCATCGGGATGGCGAACAAAGACGACACGATAGATCTTGAACTCGATCCCGAAACTCACAAACTCAAGATACACGTCGAGGGACTGCATTATACTCTTAGTCTTATAGATGCTGACGCTGTTCGACAGGAGCCCGATGTCCCGGATCTAGATCTATCAAGTGAAGTTGTTGTGGCTGGTAGACAGATAGACCGTGGTGTAAAAGCATCAGGTATGGTGAGTGACCATCTGGAGTTAGGTGTCAACGGTAACTTCTACATGCACGCTGAAGGAGACACAGACGACGTGCGTATCGATCTAGATGAGGAGGAGGTTGTTGATCTAGAGGGTGATGACGCACGTTCTATGTTCTCTCTTGACTACTTAGAGGACATGTCGAAGGCTATACCCAAAGACGCTCAAGTCAGGATGGAGTTAGGTATCGATCATCCGACTAAGATGCATTTTGATGTCGGGGATGGTTCGGCTGATGTTACGTATCTACTAGCTCCTAGGATTGAGAATGAATAGAACTCTCCAGAGCGGGGGTGGATTGTTGGTGTTAAGCTGAGTCAGGTGACTCAGGTTAACAGTGATTTACAATCCAAGGGCTTTGGTGAATCGCCATACGTAACTTGATTTACTGTTTTACGGCATGTTTGATGTTGTAGACAGAGCAGATCAGGACGAGTTCACGAAACTCTCTGTACCAGGCACGCGCACGCACGGCTTCACGAAGCATAGCTTCGTTAGCTGAAAATCTTCGATTTTAAGCAGTGCCGAGCGTGCGCTTGATGTTTGAGAAGACGGTTTCAGACATGGATCTTTGACCATAGAGAGACCCATCGACCCTGGTGTCGCAAATCTGAGATTTGCGTACATCCAAAAATCAGAGATTTTTGAATATGCTGTGTACCTGATCGATGGGTCGGAACTCACGGTGTTTGGTGAGTTGTCTTACGTCTTCTTCTCGTAATTTTTCACGTAGTTTCATCCAGTCATAGCCTTTGTCGGCAGCGAGGGTATGCAGGTCACCTGCGTTCCGCAGTGCGACCTGCAAGCCGAGCTGAGTATCATGGCGTTTCTCAGTCGTGCAGTGAAGGTCAAGGACTGCTTGAGTTTCTGTGTCGACGAGGGCTGTAGCTTTGAGTGTCTGGACACGGTAATCCGTCCTACGGCAGTAGTGTTTGCTAGCGTTTTCTCGGTCGAAGTAAGTAGAGTCCATAGCAGTGTGACCGGTGTTGTCATGTAGTTCCGAGGAGAGACGGAGAAGTACTCTCCATACACCCATCTCTATCCTATCGAATGCTTTGACTAGGGTTGAATGGTGAGGGAGATCGTCCTCTTCGAGGCCGATCTCCTCAAGGATTCTTGGCATCTCGCTCAACAGATCGAGTGCTTCTCGGTAGGATTTCTCCAAGTAAATCCGTAGACAGTGGAGAGAAACGATGGCGTAATCCGCGAAGCCGCCACCCTGCTCTGGGGCGGCGGCTTCGCTCCGACCACCAACAGCGTTTTTAGCTAATGTCACGACTCTATCAGTGAAGTGCTGTGAATCGAAGATTCACATGCGTTGGAACGCTTGCGTTCCAAAACGGGAGATTTTGGACATGTCACCGAAAACTTCCCGCTTCATCTCCTTTGCATTAGTGGCTTAATCCAACGCAGTCTAGTGATTCACTAGAGCCTAACAGCGGGAATCGGGCTCTCATTGGTTCCTCCAACGGTACCGATTTTCGGATCAGCTTCTCAAATCTCCTCTGTACTCTACGTATCTGGTGGTGGTATACTCGTGACGGTGGGCTGTGTAGGAATATACTCGATATTCCGGGATTCACTCGGAGGCTCGCGTGGAAGAGGAGAATTCAACCGATAATTTGTCCGGTCGACAGTCTATTCCACTTCAACGAAATCTGCTGTTCCAGCCAACCCCAGAATTGCTACAACCTCTACTTTCACCCTGGTTAGCGTGCCTTTTTGAAACTACAACCAAGTGTTAGATATATGGACGACAAGAGTAAGAATCAGCTCGGTGGTGGGGCGATCGGCGGTGCCCTTGGGGCAGCAGCAGGCGGCCCGGCCGGTGCAGTCGTCGGTGCAACACTTGGCGGGTGGCTGTTGGGTCGAGAGAGCGATCACAACGACACTCTCCGCAAGACGTATTCGGCAGTCAAAGAAGCGACGAGTGACGAAGCGCATCTTTACGTCTCCCATATCGACCCAGACGGAGCCGCATCGACGAGTCCTCAGGGGGTAATCGACGGGGTCAACGGGGAACCCGATATCATTTCGATTGATTCCACGAGCGCGAACTTGATCGTCGAGGTAGAGACGATGGAGGCTATCGCCGAAAACGGGAGTCACGCACTGAACCAGCTTCAGGACTACCGGACGTCGGGATTCAAACGAGTTCTTGTTGTCCCTGAAGAGGGGATAGACACTGCAATCGAGTGGGTAGAAGCACACGAAGACCAAGGTGCCTTGGAGGGGTCACTCACCGTCGCGTCTCCCGAGCGGATCGCAAATGTCCTCTAATCACCCGAGCTACGACGACCTGGTGCGGTTCTCAATGAATTCCTGCGCCCATTGATTGAGGAACTCCACTGTCTCTGACCAGTCCTCAACTGAGCCACCGTCCGTAAGCTGGACGAGCGACGTGTCCGCAGCGTCTTCTTCGGTCCACCCGGTCACAACCCACGGCTTCTCAGCGGTTCCGACTATTTCTCCGTCAGAATTCGCAGTACAGGCGGATTGGGTGAGATTCAACCGATCCGACGTTTCGACGAGCGTCGCTGCTAACCAGTTGAACAACGGACTCCCTGGAGCGAGGAATCGGAGTGAGGGGTACTCGTCAGCCGTATCGGGGTCGAAGGTTACCCCTATTCCTTGGTGCTGATTTGCGACGCTCGCTGCGAGGGTATCCTCACTTTCCTCCGCTGTGATGGGAGCGTCCCCCGGATGCTGAAGGCAGTAGATGAATTCTGCATCTTCCGGTTCAGTGAGGTCGAATTCGAAATCCAGGTGCGACAGTAGATCAAACTGAATCCCCGCCTCGGTGAGCGTTTCGTTCTCCAAAAAGACTCCCATGGCGGCGTCTACGGTAAAGATGGGGTCTCGGTTTTCACTCGGGTTCCCGACCTTTCCGAGATCAGGATGGGAATAGGTTTCCCAAGCGTCCAGACGCGCTTCTTGGATAACCTGTTCACGTAGTGGTCGGTCGCTGTCGACCTCTGCGAGTGAATCCTTGAGCTCTACTGGGTCGTCCTCACCTTGCTGTTCCTCGATATCTTGGTCGATATCTCGTTCGAGTTCTTCATACTCCTCGCTGTCCGCCTTCGCCCCTTCTACCATCGTCGCCTCTCGAATCTTCGACCCGACACTGGATAGAATCGGCTGCATATCGCCAACGACGTACTCAAACAGACCGATCCGGTCGTCTAGTCGGTCATAGATATCTGATTCGACGGTGTCTTCGTAGCTGTAGTTGAGGATGTAGACGTCGTCGTATTCCTGACCGATGCGGTCGATACGTCCGATCCGCTGCTCCACTCGCATCGGATTCCACGGGAGGTCATAGTTGATCATCGCACCGCATTCCTGCAGGTTCAGCCCCTCACTTGCAGAGTCCGTACATACGAGAATATCGACCTCTCCGTCGTTGTCGGAGAATTCTCGCTTGACACGTTCCTTCCCCACGTTTCGCCAGGCGTCTGCTTCTTCGTCGTACATCTCGCCGCCGTCGCCCGAGTAACAGGCGATATTCTCGCCGTACTTCCACCGGAGTTGCTGGCGGACGAAGTGCATCGTGTCTTTGTACTGCGTGAAGACGATGATTCGACTCCGTCCCTTCCGATCGAGCATGTCGAGGTCCTCGTACAGCTGATCCATCTTCGGGTCGTCATCGACCTGCTTGACCTCCTGGATGAACGACTCCAGTTCCTCGATCTCCTCCTTGAGAAGATTGATCCCCTCGTCAGTAAGACTCGGTGCGAGTTCGGTGAGATCGACGTTCAGCACGTCCTCGCCGGCATCCTCCAACTCGGCGATCTCGTCTTCACTGTATTCGCTAAGTGCGTCTAGGGCCGCCTGTCGATCCTCATCCTGGTCGTCCCGAATTCGTTTTCGCCGTTCGAGTACCCTCCGCTGCGTTCGAAGTTTCTCCAACCGCGTAGAGAGACTCTGTGAAATCGCGTATACACTGCTAGTAAGCCGCTGGCGATACGTCGTCATCACGAACCCAATGGCGCGGGCTTCCGTCTCTGTTGACTGCTGTGCCTTCTTGTAGAAGGTTCGGGTGTATTCGTCGATTCGATCATACACCCGACGGGTTTGCTCGTTGAGTTCGATACGTCGCCGCTCGGGTTTTCTGGTCGGGACTGTTTCTTCGAGCAGCCCTGCTTTGCGATATTTCCTAAGGGTATCCCGGGTATTGCGGTGGATACAGGCATCGACTGGGGTTGCCCACGAAAGTACGTCTTGGAGTACCTTCCAGCCGTCCTCGCTGAGTTCGTCGAGGGCGTCGAGACGGTCGCTTCGTGAGGAAATAACCATCTCCTCATTCAGGACTGATTCCGGATACAGCAGCCGTTTGAGCTTGGTATCTTCATCCGCTCCGAACGGATCGATTTGCTCCTCAATCGCGGCGTCTACCTTCCGTCGGTAGTCGTCGTACTCTTGGCCATACCCTCGTGCCAAATTACACGCTTGGAGAAGCCGCTGTTTCGCGACGCCTCGACCTTGGTCCTCCAGCCCGAGTTCGTCGACGATCCCCTCGAGGACAACGTCTGCGTACTCTATCGAGGAGTTGAACCGATCCTGAAATGTCCCATTGAGAGTCGCCTGTGACGGATCACTCGATGTCCGGGATGAGAGATCGGCTCCGCCTTCGATAACGGTCGACAGCGCCTGGCGGGTCTCGAAGAATTCGACAAATAGGTCGCGATCATCCCACGCCTCGGGAATATCGAGGAGGGTCAGGAGATCGTAGAGTTCGCGATGGTGGAGCTGCATCGGGGTCGCAGTGAGCAGGTAGTAGCAGTGAGTGTGATCGCGGAGCCGTTCGAGGAGATTGTAGAAGTTACTCCCACGACGTGCGTTGTGTGACTCGTCGACGACGACTGCGTCCCAGACGCCTTCACGGCCGTCCGGGTTGCGTCCGCGACAGCTTGCCGGGATGTCGTCCCTCGTCCGGGCGGTTCCGTCGTCAGCGGGCGCGACCTGGTCCCACCGGCCCGTGAGTCGCGCTGTGTGCCAGGACATGATGATGACAGTCGGCGTCGGGTCATCCTTCCGAGTGTGTGCGAACCGCCACAGCGGGCTGTTCGTCCATGCCTCGTTCCGCCGATCCGCATCGATGTCCAGGTCACCCGTCCCCGGGACTGGATGCTCTTGGCCGAAGGAATCGATGAAGGCATAATCGTAGTCACTCCCTCGATCGTACCGATAGGCGTTGATGTTGAACTTCTCCCAGAGTTCTTCTTGCCACTGGACGGCGAGACTCGCTGGTGTGAGAACGAGTGAGTTCTCGAGTTCGCCAGTCAGTCCGAGGCGAGAGAGTGTGAGGCCGACCTCGATAGTTTTCCCGAGACCTACCTCGTCGCAAAGGAGATAGGAGTTCGGATACGTGTTGACTGCCGTATCGGAGACGACTCGCTGGTGTGGCCACGGATCGATCGTGCTCGCTTCCTCGGCGAGTTGGAGGCCACCGGGGGCTTGTGCCCCGTCAGCGAGGATCCACCCTTTGTCGCCGTCAGTCGGGGCCTTTGGTTCGCGGAGTTTCTCGACGATTTGGGAGACTTCGATGTCGTTGTCGGGGGCCTTCCAGTCGATGAGCTCCTCTTTCAGGGCCTCCGGAAGATCGTAGACGTCGACGTAGGCGTGCTCGTCTTGCCACAGCTGCTTAAACGACTCTCGGTCGCCTTCGACGTAGGGGGCTTGACCGTCGTCCCACGAGCGGTGGACTTTGAACCGCTCGTAGTTCCGCGTCCAGCCGCCGGCCGTCTCGTTGATGCTCCCTTCGAACGAGATCCAGTTCCCGTCCTCATCTCGGAAGATGCCTACTTTGGGGTGGAAGATACCCCACTCCCCGCGGCTGGGAACCGCGATCTTGAGCTCGAGTCGATCCTCCCGAAGGAGCCAGGCGAGCAGCTGGAGCTGCTGATCGAGCGTTTCGTCATCCAACCCCGTCAGGTTCTCGTCGAGGTCGTCGGCGAGTGCTTCCAGCACAGGCCGATCCTTCGGCTGAAGCTGTGCGCCGACGATGAGTCGCATTCGGCCGTCGTTTTCGACGAGTGCCTCGATTCCGTTCCCAGCAGCAGCGAGAGAACCGCTATCGAAGTAGCCTGCAATCCGGTCGTACTGGATGCTCCGTTCGAGCGCCGGGACGTAGAACTCCTTGATTAGATGAGCTGCGTCGTTGCTGGGCTGGCTTTCGTAGATAGACTGCCAGTCGTAGTCACGGAGGGACCTAGCCATCTGATATTGACGTATGCCTGCTCCACAACAATAAAGAGTGGGTACATTTTGATAAAGCAGCACAGAATTTTTGCGGTGCCGCTTGGAAGTGTGTTTCATGCAAACTGGGAAGAAGCCCTTCAAAAACCTCGTTCCTGGTCGTGACTTGTTCTACGTGCCGAAATACCAGCGCAACTACTCGTGGGATGAGAAGCAACGCCGCGAGCTCTGGGAGGACCTCCTCGAATCTCTCGACAAGACGCACTACATCGGAACGTTCCTGATCGAGGATTCGGACGAATCAGATGACGGGCTCTACGATGAAGTCGGAATCATCGACGGACAGCAACGGCTCACAACACTCCTGATTTTACTCTTCGAGCTACAGGAACAGCTCCACGCTCACGGAAGAGAGGAGTACGCGGTCGACATCCTGGATAACTACCTCGTTGCTTCTGACCAGCAGCGACTTCGTCTCCAGGAGGACGACGATGCGAAATTCTTCAAGAAATACATCCTCGAGGATGTCATCGACACGGAAAAATCGACACAGAGCTCGAACCCCGAGGCAGAGTACACGCTCGACACACCCTCGAAACGCCGGCTAGCGAATACGAAGTCGTTCTTCCGTGAGAAACTAGAGGACGCCCCGCCGGAAAACACCGATTACGAGGATCCGGTGGAGTTCTACACCGACCTCTATTCGACGATTCAGAACCTTGACCTACTCGCGTACGTCGTCAAATCGCGGGCCGAAGCCGCGCGGATCTTCCAGACCGTCAACGACCGGGGGAAGGGTCTTACTGACCTCGAAATCACAAAGAGCTATTTGATGCACCGGCTGGCGCTGGTCACCGATGACGGACCTCGTGACGGGGTGGACGACGAGGAACAGCGGACTGAGGGCCTCATCAACATCGTCCAAGAGAACTTCGGCGAGATATACTCGAACATCGAGCAGATCACCGACACCGATGTCGGGAGCGGCCTCGACGAAGACCAAATCCAGCGGTATCACTTCATCCTCTGGGATGCGAACTGGACGACGAGTTACGATAAACGGTACTACCAGAATCACCTCGAGCACGTCAAGAAGGCGTTTGCCACGGACAACGGCGACCTCGCCGAGGAGATTATCGACTATACGAACGATCTGAAGCGATCCTTCCAGCGGCTTCGGGAACTAGTTACGTTGGACGGGATCGACAGTACCCGTATTGAGACTCGGCTGGAGAACCTCTACGCCGTAGGTCGTCTCGGGAATTTCTACCCCCTTCTCATCACCGCCTACGACCAGTACACCCGCGACCTCATTTCGGAATCAGACTTCGTCCGTCTCCTCAAGAAGATCGAGACGTTCATCGTTCGAACGTATCTGATCGAGCAGAAAGCCGCAGATACGGGGCGAACAAGAGCCTATCCCTTGGCCCGGCAGATCTACTACAACGAACCGGGCAAGCAAGCAGATGACATCAGTCCGAGTTCCGTCGACGACGTCATCGACAAGCTCGCTGACCACGTCCACAACTACTGCGACGATGAAACCCTGATGGACACGCTCCACAACGCCGACGTCTATTCCTACTACAGCGACTCCAACCGGAAGAACGAGCTTCGATACCTGCTCTATGCGTACGAACTCTCGCTAGAACGCGAACGGGAGAACATCCCCTTCGAGGTGCAGAAGGTCGTCGACAACGAGGACGACCGTTTCACGATTGAGCACGTCTGGCCTCAGACCGTTTCAGACGAGTTCCCTGAACACCTCCACGAGACCATCAACGAGAACAGCGACCGGCTGGGCAATTTGGCGCTGATGACTATCGAGGATAACGCCGGGAATCAGAACGACCCCTTCGAGAAGAAGAAAGCTGCCTTCGATGAGTCCAAGTTCCGGATGCTCAACGAGATCTTCGAAAATGGTGATTGGTCTGTTGAACGTATAGAGCAACGAGAAAAACGAATGTTGGATGTAATCAGGACACGGTGGCCAGACACTATCGGTGAAATGACTGAATCAGCCACCCCCGCTGCTGAAGACGATTAATTCAGAAGTCCTTGAGGCTACCCTGTACCTTCTCCTCGTCTTCCTCGATGAAGATATCGGCATCGAGGTCGAGATCGAGCAGTTCTCCAGTTTCGCCAGCTGCGATGTCTCTAGCTATCTCCCAATCGTCGTGGTCATGCGGCAAGACACGCAGGAGTGCCTCTAATGTAGCTTTGAATGCTGGATCGGAGCCGCAGTTTCTCTCATTCATCCAATTCCACGTTTCGGTTGCCCCTTGAACATCATAGATATGCATGGCTGCGTGAACCTTGTCGAGCGCAGTCCCGAATGAGAGGGCATCGGGGTCTACGGGTTTACGACCCGATCGATTATCCCGATCCTTGTTCACATCTTGGACCCGGTCTCCATGGGGACGAAGAAGTACATCTCCACTCTTCTTTCGCCACATTCGGTGGGTTTTCTTCAGCGAATCCAGATCCTCTCCAACTCCAATCGCGAGACGTCGGGCTTCATCGTAAGGGAATCGTTGCGCCTCGAAAACCAACCAGGACAGTATGTACCACTCAGATTTCGGATCAATCTCCCTCACTCCTTCATTGAGATGTTTGTCGATGAAGTAGTCTCTAACTGCCCCTCGAGCTTCGTCAAGAGCAATCTGAGGGTGTACTTCGTTTCCTTCATCGTCAACGACGGGATAATTTTCAGTAAATACCTCCAGAGTCGGCCCGAATGCGGCCAACATAATGTCTACCTTCGAGAATTCGACTTCATCCTGATACATCTCTTCGGCTTGGGAACGTGCAACTTCACGAGTGCGATTCTTTACTTCTCCCCAGAGGGTAAACTCGTCTTCACGCTCGTCACGCTTCTCAGCTGAGAGCAATATAGTGCTCTCAGCCGAATTTTTCCCCCGCTGATGTAGACTCTCTGGTCGTTCCGTACTGATCGGATGCGTTGATTTCACCACAAATCCAGAATTGATCAGAGCCTTTGTCAGGGTATCCCAGGCCTCTGTCTTCTTGTGCGTGAACATGAGGGTAAAGACACCTTCGTCATCGAGCACCCGGGAGAGCTCTCCGAAGATCTCAGACATTTTACTCTCATAATCATTCTTGGCCAGCTCAGATTTCGATTTATCCCCCGCAATATCATCGAACTTAGAGGCGTTAGCCACAGCTTCCTCATTCTTCTCGGTGAGCTCTTGCTGGAAGAAGTCTGGATATACGTCACCAAGATATCTACGGAGCCATACATAGAAGTAATCTGAAAGCTCTGCGTACATTACATTGTCATAATAGGGCGGGTCAAGAACGATTACTTCGACCTCACCGTCATCTAGCGGCAGATCCGCAGCGTCCTCCTGAAAAACCTCGATAGGAGCAGAAGCATGACCTGCAAGTTCTTTCAGCTCCTCATAGACTTCCACCATCGAATCGAGGACCCAGTCATATCCTAGACCTTCCGCTGGAAGCCGACTTTCAGCAAACCTCCATTTGAACCCGAAGTCATGCTGACCGAAAGCGTGGCCGATCTTTCCTTCACTGTGGACCCAGGTACACATCCGCGAATTGTAGTCAACGGCTTTGTCAGCACCAAGAGCTAGGAAAGTCAGTATTACTTCGGCTTCTTTATCGCCGTAATCTGGTGCCGGTTCTTCATTTTCCAAAACTGAGGCAGAAGAATCACCGTCACGAATCGCCTTTTTCACTTCCTCAAATGCCTGCCAATACGTGTAGTGAGTAAGCAGCTGGCGTGGAGCAAACATATCCCGCCACATCTCCATCCCGTATCTCCGTGGTTCGCTGGTTTTAGCCCCAGATTCGATTTTCTCCGTTAGGAAGGTCGCTAAGTCTGGGTCATTGTTTACTTTCTTATTGGCGCGGTTTACTGCCCTGAGGTCCTCCTCTGTGGCTGCCCGATATCGCTTTCCTTCTCCTTTGTGAAGTGACTCATAGTGAACGGCCGTTAGCCGAAGCTCCATATCACCGTTATTGGCCTGTTCTTTCACCTCATCCCCATCTACGGTAACATTACAAGTCGGACACTCTGCCTTTCCTCTCGTTACCGTTCCTGATGCAGGGTTGAATTCGGACTTTTTGACATCTTTCCCCACCTCCACTACAGGGAGTTTTACTTCAGCTGAGCCTTCGACGGGTTGCGGCTGAAGCGCAGTCCCACTCGTCGACGAATCACGCTCAAGCCACCAATTCAAAGTCAGGGGTATCTCTGACCCACAGTCAGGACAGGTAATCTGATGCATCCATACATATTCCAGATCACGTTGTCCCTCAACATCTGGATAGTACTCCTTCAGCTGCTCACGGGCACGCTTGTTGATACGGTCCCCCCATTTTTGGATATCATCAGACAGATCACCATCGACCTGGGGTTGTTCAAGTACTGCTTTCAGAATAACAGACGGAACCGGGTTAAGTTCGTTCGCAATCGTTGGAAGCTGATAACGACGACTTTCGAAGGGGATTGATCCCCCACCGGCAGTGGCGTCTAGAACAGTTGGGAGGTCTCCTCCCCATGTCTCCCGTACCTGTTCATGGAAATTACCCATCTCTTCTTCATCGGGGAGATTTTTGTAGGATTTGCGATATCCATAGTGATCGTAGACGCGACCGCTTCTTTGATCCAGAGTGTCCGATTTGTATCGAATATGCTCTGCGATGCTCATTCCGTCTTCGAGATTATTCGGATTCATCCCCATCCACCGCAGGAGCGTATCATCATCTACGGTATCTGGCAAAACAGATGAGAGTACCCCCAAACGCGTTGCTGGAGTAGGTCTACGAGCAAACCAAACGTGAATGTAGTTCTGAGGTGGCTTATCAGAGAAATTCTTTTGTTCACGTTTTGTTTCGAGTCCTACTGATCTAATCGGTAGGTTGCTATGTACCTTCAGCGGCTTTCTCTCGCTTTTCTTGTTGTCCATCTCTGTGGTAGGGGATTCTTCACTCATGTTTACGAAATATGGTTGGTCAATAATACTCGGAGTGACTTCTCTCCACTTGGGCTATTCGGCGAACGACATTTAGCGTGCCAATAATAGCACTCTTCTAAACTCATCTGTGCAACGCCACGGGTGAGTGCTCGCATCCGATCGACTCGCTGTAACGGTTTGATCCCGATGAACCCGAGCGAGAGCCGAACTCCTGGCTCTTCGGGAATGAGGACGGTTGCTGAACCGGTCCCGGTAATCAGTGACGGATCAATATCCGTGTCTCTGAGAGCTTCATCGAAGAGCTGGAGGAGACACCGAAGGCGGGAACCGGAGAGTCGCCGTACCTTCATAGCGACCCAGTCGTCCCACGTCCAGTCCTCTGCTCCCTCTACGTTTTCCCCAATCACTTCGTGAAACGGATGAGTTTTCGACGACTGTTGCCGGCGCCGTTCCAGCCGACGCTGGCGTGCGTCAGCCTGCTCAGTCGGAAGGAATTCGTAGAGCGTGATCGTCGCTTCGTTCCCTGTCTCGTCGCGAACGAGGGCGAACGTGGGACGTCCACCGTAGACGCTGCTTCCAAGGGCGAAGGTCTCTGCCCGTTCCTCGTCTCGTTGGATGCTCATGAGTCGTCACCTTCGATGTTCGTCGGTCCGCCGGCCTGCGCTCTGACTGTGATGTTTGTCCCGTCGAGTTCGTCACCGAGCTGGGCGAGTACGTCGTCTTCGTCGCTGTCGATGGTCTCCGGTTCGTCCATTTGGAACTTAAAGCTCAGCTTGACCTTCTGATTACCACCTGCCCGGTCGCTAAAGCCTTCGGGACTCTGATTCAGCGTCGTGAAGGCATCGAGCGGCCCGGTGAAATTAGCGTTGAAGGTTGCCTCGCCGTTGCCCATCTCCGCCCGGCTCTTGTAGTCGAGATCCACAGTGATGGACTCACTCCGGGACTTCACGGGCGACCGTTGCGCGACGAAGGACCCGTGCTTGAACGGCTGATCGCCTTCGATCTGGACGATGAGTGAGTCGATTCCCGGCGTCGCATCACTACCGGCTTGGGAGACGGCGTGCCCCCGGATTTCGCTGAAAGCCCGCTTCGCGCTCATCGACCCGGTGGATTTGTTCCACGTCCCACCGGGACCCGTTTTGCAGTCCTCGCAGAGGACGGGCTCGTCGGCTTTCGTCTTGCCTTCGACCTCTTCTCCACAGTCGTCACACTCGGCGGGTTTGTTCCGACATTCCTCACAGAGCTTGTGGGTGCTCTGGGGTGGGAGGTCCTTACCGCAGTTCGCACATTCCGTCAGCTCTGGCGGACGAATCTCGTCGGCGTGCTGATCGAGGAGGTCCTCGATACTACCGAAGAGTTCGTACTCGTCGCCGATCTTGACCTGCGAATCCGTAATCGAGGTCGTGACGTCCGGCGACTCCGGGAGCGGCGCGTCGTGTTGCCAATTGTCTGGCTGGGACTGGGCGTTCCAGTAGGCCGTCGCCGTCTCGCTATCCCAGTAGGCGTACTCGTGGTCTGAGACCATTCGGGCGATGGTCTTTCGCAGCGGTTTCGTACTTAAGAGGAAGGGCAGCCCCGGCTTCCGGGCGAACTGTGCTTCCAGGTCCGCTGTCGTCATCCGGCGCTTCTGGCTCTGCCACAGCTTCTGCTCGAACCAGACCTTTCCTTTGGGTTGGTCGTCGTCCCGGATGATCCGGTTCATGTCCTCGAGCGTGGTTCGGACCGCGTCGACGAGCTTTGTCCCGCCACCGGCGTCGACGGACGTGATGGTCACGTGCGTTAGCCCGTCGTCCTCGACATAGAACAGGTGTCGATAGACGTTCCGAACGCTCTCACCGAGGAGCCCGCGTGCTTCGTCCTCCCTGTCCCGTAGTTCTTGAAGCTGTTCGTCGGAGAGGTCTGCAGTCTGCTGAGAGTCGTCTCGGAGGTCCTCGATAGCTTCGAGCCGCGTCGCCTGGTTGACCGCATTCTCGAGAAGTTCCGCATCCGGGGCGAGGAACAAGACGTAGTTCTTGTGCGAACGACTCTGGATGGTTCCTCCGTGTTTTGCGGCGGTTTTCTCGTACAACTCCTGGATTTTGTCGGGGACCTCGGTTTCCTGACCACGCTCCGTTTGTACTGGCGCGGTGAGCATGTGCATAATCGAGAGCGTAGGTGTGGAGCCGTCATCTGCCACGTCCGCTGGCTCCTCGGGGAACATCTCGACGTTGAATCCCCCACTCCCGACCTCGCGATCCAGTCGAGCTTCGAACCGGCTTCGAGCCTGCTCTTCGGAGGTGTTCTGGATCCGCTGGTCGATGATTCGAATCAGGTTTGGCTCGGCTTTGAACCGGATCTGATCCTCATCGTAGAGGTAGTAGCAGGCGACGTTCATGTCGTCGCCGCCGAGGTTCTTCAGCGCGTTATCGTAGTGGTCGAAGGAGACGCCAGGATGGGCGACAGCCTCGTTGAGCCCTCGTCGAGCGATTCCTGACGCCTGCTCACCGAACGCGAGACTATTCCAGAGCACCGTCGTCGTGATGTGGGATCCGAGCGCGGGGATGCCCTTCTCCGTCCACTTCTGGTCCTCGAGTTGGGCGTGTGCGGTCCCGTCACGAGTGTAGATGTCCGCAGTCACCGCCGCACTCAGATTGACGAACTCGAACAGGGATTCGTTGAGTGTTGCTCGAATACTCCCGTCCGGAGCATCGTCTGCCGGCGTGAGATCGTAGAGACGGAGGAAGTGACGGTCATACTCCTCGGGCTGGTGATTCCACAGGTAGTGAATCGCTCGACCGAGCAGTTTCAGTGCTCCACGAGTCCGCTGGAAGTCCGGGATCGTGTCGATCTTCTCGGTTAGCGTTTCGAGAACAGTGGGGTGGAATGGGTATTCCCGTTCGAGTTTCGAGCGGTAACTGTCCTCGCTAACCTCCTGCGGGAACTGACGGGGGGCTTCGTCGTAGAAGTGGAAGTACTGCTCGGCCACCGTAGCCGCCACATCTGTATCGATTTCGTCGAACAGTCGATGCTGGAGAACAGCCCCGACTTCCGTCTCGCCGGTCGGAGTGATAACCTTCTGTTGGCGTTGGACGACAGCGTCCAGTTCATCGACCAGGCCACGAACCTCTTCGGCCTCCTCCTTGAACGCCGAGTCCGCGATACTGTAAATGACGGTGAGTGAGTCAGCTTGGGCGGCTGTCTCCAGTAGCGACTTCATGAAGGAGACGGTCTGGCTGGCTAGGGTAGCCCCACCGACCTCGAGCGTCGACGCGTCCTCGAGATACTCCGCGATCTCGTCAATAAGGACCACGGAGGGCTGGTCACTCTGTTCCAGGAGATCCTTCAGCGTGTTCTGACCAGGGGCCTGCCTATCCCGGTCGTAGTCCTCGATCTCCCGATAGCCGTCCAGCCCGAACAGCTGGTAGGCAATCTCGCCCCACATCGTGTTCGTATCTGGGGCGTCCGGGTCAGTCCGACTACTTCGGGCGCTGCGGGCGTCGACGTGCCCGCCGACGAAGACAGCTGAATTCGCTTCGAGCCCATCGGAAACAGCGTCCAGATACTCGGTCGCCAGCTCGTCCTTCTCGACGAACTTTGAGAGATTTCCAATCTCGGTCGGGTTGTTTGCGAGATGATACGAGGCTATGAGGTCGTGAGTTTTCCCGCCGCCAAAGGTCGTATCGAGACAGAGAATACTGCTCTTGTAGCCGTGCGTCTCCCGGTCTGCGGCAGCCAGGAACCGACCAGATAGGTTGCTCAACAGTGTGGTCAACCCCTCTGTCGGATATGTGGTATCGAAAAATTCCGCAGCGTCACGATACACAGGGGCGGCTTCATCGGGCTCGTGGGCGACGGTCGCGAGGTTAGCAGCGAATTGCTCCTCCTCCAACGTCCCGTCGATAACGTCGGAGCGAGGCTGGCAGGCCTCGAAGAGCGAAGTCACCTCCTCCTTTTGTGTACTCATCGTATGACAAAACGTGATTTTCACACTACTTAAAAGTTCGAACTGTGTTCCTCGATTCCGGTAGCAATCAATTACTGCCTGATCCCTCGATGAGCAAACCTCCTTATTTAAATTCAGATATGATTCTGTTCTGGGATTCTCTCCGCTGCCGCCCGATTTGGAGTATCTCGAACTGAGACAGGTCGATATCTTCATCCTCAGTGATCGAAGCGCGAACTGACTCGGGGAGGGATTCGACCTCGATTGCTGTCAATGGATGTTGGGTGAGGAAATAGCTGCTTGCGAGGCTCGTCGGTGATACAGCAACAACCTCCTCGCTCTTCACCTCCTGCAGTTTGAGTTCAGCATTTCTATACTGGTGTAATTCCGCGGATAGCGCCTTAACGGGAATGCGGTCGGAGATATCCCCGTGGTCAACATATCCGCCAGCGTCGTAGAAATGCCCAACACTCATCTATCTACACGAAATAATGCTTGATACTTATTTCTTGCGGGGGTACTATAACCTGGGCTCGATTCACACCAATCTGTTACGATGGCCAGAGACCTCTATCAGTGTACGGCAGGTGATCTTGCTACACAAGCAGTCGATACCGTTCCTGCTGATTGGTCGGTAGCAGAGGTCCATGAGTGGCTTTCAGAGAACGGCTACGATGTCTCCCCAGTCCTTGACGGGGAACAGCCCGTCGGATTCGTCGAGATCGACGAACTGTCCAGGGCTCCCGACGGTGCTCCAGTCTCTGAACACCGACAAGATATCACACTCGAGGAAATCATTTCTACTGATGCGGATTTCGGGAGCGTTCTTTCTGCTCTCTACGACTCAGGCTTCTACCTTCTCGGTGGCCGCAATCAGGTCACGGGTATCCTTACTCGAGCAGATTTGAACACGTCACCAGCATACATTCACCTCTACGATCGACTTTCACTTCTCGAAGAGGGTCTTCGTGACTTGATTCAAGACAAGGCTCCTAATTGGAAGACGAATGACGCGGTTGACCTCTACCCCGACGAAAAACAGGATATTGAGCGACGATATCAGAAGGCCGAGTCAGCGAATATCGCCTTGGAAGAGATCCATTATGCTCAATTTTCCACCCTCAAGAAGATCGTCGCAGCAATTGACCCGTGTTGGGAGGCGTGTGGGTTCTCGAGTGGTGATGCTGCAGAACGCGACCTCTCAGACGTCACCGACGTTCGGAATGCAGTTGCCCACTCGAACCTCCTAATCGAAAATACTGGTCAAGGGCTGATGGAAGGCAGAACCCTCACTACCGTTTTGGATGCGTATGAAACGATAGAGGCGTGTATTGAGGAGTTGGACCTCGAGTCAGACTGAAGGCCTGTCTCCGGCTGGGACAGAATTATGTCACGGGAATTAGTTTGCTTGTTGCATGGCTAATGGCTGTGATTTTCTCACCAGTCCCTCCTTCGACGCGCTTCAATCTGAGGTGTTTGAACGGGTTGCTGAACAGGCCAGCGACGACCCCGGCAGCACCTCTATATCGAAAACAACGACCATCGCACGGATGAGGTTGCCGACGCATGGGCCGAGAATCACGAACCGCTCCGGCTTCGAGTAACCGATTTCAATACTGTCGCTAGTTGTCCACTCTGGCTTAGTGGCCCAGCCGCTGACACGTAGTACTGAGTGAAGCGGGTGAATCAGGAATCTGATTCATCCGCTGTCCGGATATATCCGTTGTGAACCTACCAAAGCTCAAACGGGTTCTTACAGATCCGGACGACTTCATTACGAACGGCCAGTTGAAATCTCTTGCTCTGGAGGTACTGGAGTTAGTGCCGATGGAAGGAATCGAGGGCTCCGGCCTCGATTCCGAGGAAATCATGGAAGTGGTGCTCCGGGCTGCCGTTGACACGACATCAGCCAACGGCGTGACGACAAATACGAGCAACACACCGAACAGGAAAACGGTCATGGACTGGCTTCACAAACTGGAGAAAGACGCCATGCTGGACGCTGTCAACGACATCCTCGCGTTGCTGGCAATGACGGTTCTCGACCGCGACCGGTCGAGAACCATCTGTCTCGACTTCATGGACAATCCGTTCCACGGGCATCCCGAGGACGAAACCGAGTTCAGAAGGATGCAAGCACGCGACGGGACGACGAAGTGTCACCGCTACTGCACAGCGTTCGTCATCTCTCAAGGAAAGCCACTAACGTGGCGGTTGAACCGGTTGATGGCGAGGACAGCAAGGCCGACGCGGTCGAGCGCGTGCTCGCCCGCGTCAAGACGTATCCATTCGAGATCGAGCAGATTCTCATGGATAGAGCTGCCTTCATAGGGGAGTTGATCGGTGTACTTCGGGAAACAGCGCCGCCAGTCTTTCCGGTCAAGACCGGGAAAGACTCGCTCCGGAAGAAACTCTCCAACACCGCGTCACACATGACCGAAGAGACGATCTGCGAAGGGAAGAAACACGAACAGACGTATCCACTGGCAGTGAACGTCACCTACCAGAATGGTGACCGCGGGAAGTCTGGTGTGAAAGCAACAGGATACGCGGCGTACGGTCTAAAAGACCGCACGCCCGCGCAAGTCGCTGCGATCTACGACAAGTGTTCACGGATAGAGAAGAGCTACGAGAAGTTCCGAGAAGCGCGTGCCCTGACAACAGCACCATCAACGACAATCCGGTTGTTCTACGTGGGCGTGGGATTTCTGTTAGAGCAATTGTGGCTCGTGTTGCAGTGGGCCGTGCTCGCCCGACCACGGCGTGGCGGGCGAGCACTTCCGGTGGCGTTCACGTTCAGTGATGTGTTTCTCCATGGGATCGAACAGGTGTTAGACGACGAACTCGGCTGGAAGGAGAAGCATCGGACGAACGGAGAAGGACTACCTCCAGGATACGACCACGGACTCGGTTGAGCCGCCTCGATTCAGGCGAAGCGAGGCTGGCGAACAGCGACATCTGTCTTTGGAGACCGATCTGAGCGACGACTACAGCCGAAACCAACTAGATTTGTGACCTTTCTTGACTCTCCGTGGCGTCAGAAGTGTACTTCGTCTCGTATCGGCGTTTTTACCGTGTCAGACCGGACTCTTGATGCCACCGCGATCAAGAGAGTGGACAACTAGCGAAAGTATACAGAGTCCTCTAAACCGTCTATTTGAACCTTGGCTTGGATTATCAGCTAAGATACGGTAGTTTCAGACTAGTTTAGCTCACGAGTCCGTATCTAATCACCCTCTCAATCCGACGCATACTAGCGATTCACCAGAGCCAATAAGATTTGATGGCTCAGTCCTCACAAACGACATCCCTAAGCTCTTCAAGTAGCTTAGGATGATACTCCTCTAGAGCTTCTACGTCCTTAACAAGCTCATCTTGTATTCTATTTCTAACTTCTGAGATGGCTTGATAGCGTTTTCTCTCATCTACATCCTCTTTTTCTGCTATTCTTTGCCTTTCCGTCTCAGTCATTAGTGCCCGTGTCCTTGCCATTCTGGTTTGGTTGTTCGTCTCCATATACCTATATCATTGGTTACTCAGTTAAAACATATGCAAATATACGTAGTATGCAAATATGCGTATGTTTAAGTGGCTAGAGATACAAGTCATTGTGTAAGAAGCACGATGCTCCGGACTACGGGATTTAGTTCTCGTAGAAGGAGGCGGGTGTAGGAGCACCCGCCGAGTGCTTCTCCAAGGTGAAGAAGCAATGCAATCTACGAATACGACCCAGAAAGATGTATCGCTATTAGAGCAACTGCTAGATGGACTACGCGTCGGCATAGGAGAGTCACATGACGAGTTTGTGGTCTGCGACAGATGCGGTACCTACCTACGTGAAGGCTCGGACGTAACCGCTTACGCTTACTCGCAAGACAAAGACGCCAGTTGGGACGTAAGAGGCGTCTACTGCAGTCACTGCTCTAAAACAGAGATATCCACAGAGACGAAAGGCACAGAGGAAGCCGTCGTCCAGGCACATCTCGCCCTCCTCGAAGACGCAAAATACCAGACAGCGTCACTAGTACTCGCAGATCCCGAGGCACTCGATTACAGTCCAACTGAAGAAGGCACAGAACCCCAGACAGTCGCCGTCACAAAGAAGGAGGGTCACTAAGATGCAAGAGAGCACAGACCTCCAGAGGATCCACTGTAAACACTGCGGCGAGTCACCTCGTCTCCATAGAGACGCCGATGACAGAGACTGTCTTGTAGCAAGATGTGACTGTGACTCTCCGAGGAGACTACAGATCTACGATGCCGGAGTGCCACCTAAGTCATGGAGGGTCGAGTAATGATCGATGTCGACGAGCTCGCCCTCGATAAGTACCAGGTCATGCCCGACCTCTCCAACGAAGAGTACGCCGCTCTAAAACGTGATATCAGAGAAAACGGAGTCAGAACCGACATCGATGTCGACGAAAACAATAACGTAATCGATGGGCACCACAGAGTCCGAGCTTGCAGAGAGCTGAGCATAGAGAAGATCGAAGCCCGTGTCCATGTCGGACTATCCTCCAAAGAGAAACAAGATCTAGCGTGGCGTCTCAACATGCAGAGACGTCATCTCGAACAGGGACAGAAACGCGAGCTAGCGAAGGAGTATCTAATCGATAGCTGGGACGGCGAGACTACCGAGCGTGAGATAGCTGATCTCCTCGGGATCGGAAAGAAGACGGTAAATAGAGCCAAAAAAGATCTCAGAGAAGCTGGTAAGCTGAGTCACCTGACTCAACTTACCACCAGCGAGAAAAAAGAGATCGTCAGAGAGTACATAGAAGATCATCCCGACGCATCAAACAGAGAAATAGCAGATAGCATCGACTGTGACGTCTCCCATGTAACTGTAGGTAGATGGCGTAAAGACAAAGATGACAGTGACTCAGACTGTGAAGACGTATCTGACTCTGACTCAAACTCGGACGAAGATGATAGTAACAGAGATGATGAAGACAACCAGAACCAGAACACCGAGGACAGCGACGACGAAGACGAGAAATCCTCGCTAACTCTCCGTAATGCCACCGACAAAGAGCTAGAGAAGCTCCAGGAGATAAGGGAGAAAGCCGATGAAGGCAACGAGGTAGCGCAAAAACAACTAGAGAAACTACAGAGCAACAGCACCTCCATCCACACGGCTCATAAACACCTAGAGAAGCACGAAGCCGAAAAAGAAGTTGAGAAACAACGTCAGACCGACGGCGGAGCCCAGGAGTATCAACCCAAGATCACCCAGTCCCCCGCTCTGGAGTTCATACAGAAATACGAAGACAAGAGCGTCGACCTACTCCTAACGGATCCTCCCTATAGCACAGACGTCGAGGACATCGAGGAGTTCGCCGAAGACTGGCTACCTGAAGCACTATCCAAAGTCAAAGATGACGGCTACGCCTATGTCTTCGTCGGTAGCTACACAGAAGAGATCCATGCCTACCTGTCTGTACTCACGGACATAGACAGGTTCGAGAGTCAGATCTTGATCTGGACATACAAGAACACCCTCGGCAAAGTACCGAAGAATCGCTACTCACGCAACTACCAAGCAGTCCTCTACCTACGTGGATCCGAAACCCAAGAACTCAACGCCCCCAAGACCTCCGAGCAATGGGCAGTACAAGATATCAACGCACCTGACGGCAGGCACCAGCAAAAACACCACCGCTGGCAGAAGCCCGAAAAACTCATCGAACGCTTCGTGAGACACACAACCGAAGAAGGCGACCTAGTCGTCGATCCCTTCGCTGGCTCGGGCACTACTCTACTGACAGCCGCCGAACTTGCACGTGAAACGGAGGGGTGTGACAAAGACTCACAAGCCATAGAGACCGCCAGAGAGAGGGGGTGTGTCGTAGAATGAGCTTTAGCGATGACCTAAAAAGTAGTGCCAACGCATTTGAGAAGGTAGTCTATCCCGAAATCGAGGGAGAGATAGACGGCAACGAAATCATCCCCGTAGAAAACGTCCACACAGAATCCGATGTCCAGAAGCTCCTTGATACGAGAGCAGGGATAGATGCTCTCGTTCGGGACGAAAAAGGCAGACTGTATGGAGTCGCAAGCCGCGTGCAGTATGGTGCTGACTGGGGGTCGTTTACAGTCCGAGGTTTTCGCTCTTCGGGATCCAAGACGGAGTACCGTAAACGGATAGAGGAGATAGAAGGCGACAAACACGCCATATATCCCTACTACACCTGCCAAGCATACGTAAAAGAGGGGCGTCTACTCAACGCGGCTGTCTGTAAAACCCAAGATCTCATAGAGTACATCGATCAAGGAGATTATCAGCAGGACTACGACGTCAAAATCTGTAATAAAGACGGAGACAGCCTACAGACTCTCTTTGTCGTGTTTTGGGGAGACTTCGTCGAAGAGCACGATCTGTATGTACACGATGCGAGTAACCTGAATTCGCTGTAAAAAGTCAGGTTCAGCTGTTTTTTGATAATCCAATGTCTAACAGACCAAAGATAAGCCTAAGTCTCTCCGAGCTAACACGCAGAGAGTTTCACACCGAGTTCTGGAGTCAGAACTTCGAGTTGCTCGGTCAAGCAGTCCAAAGAATAGTCAAAGAGAAAGAACTCACGACCTGGAGTCAACTGCCGTCGTACCTGTGGCGTAACGGCGTAACCGAGATGAATAGAGAGTACGCCCTCGACATGGTAGCCTTCGAGTTCGAGAAAGAGACCTCGGTAGAGAGACTCAAAAACCTCACTCTTCTACTCGGTTCGGGTAAGAGGATCAGCCCCGTCGACGAAGAGCTATATGGCACATACAACACCACCAAAGACGACGTCTTCGCACCCTTCAAGATCCTCGATATAGCCGGCATACAGCCCGAAATCGAGATAGATATACCCTCCAGAGCGGTGGGTGGGATCGATAGAAAGTTCTTCGACGAATTGGGCGAATACGTCGACTTAGAGATAGAGGTCAGCCTTGGAGATATAGACGAACCTAGACAACTACCGGAGTATGTTTGCCTGAAAGTCAAGACAGATCCATCGAAGAAGGACAAGTACGGATACTGGCATAAAAGACAAGACCTCCACAAAGCCGTAGAGACTCCGGACAGAGCGCTGAGAGTACTCGAGGACATAGCCGATGATCTACAGACCAAGAGCAACGACTACGAGTACAACTATGAGCAACTACAGAAACTAACCCACCTCGACAGGAGTACTCTGATAACCTATACGAGGCTCTTAGAGGCGAATAATCTGATAGATAGGTCTCGGGACGAAAGACGTGTAAAGATCTCTCTGACCGACGTAGGTGTAGCTTTCACGAGTCTAGTGATGAACATCGACGTAAAGAACAGAGAGTATCTCAGAATAGCTCTCAGAGCATTCTCTGTAGATGTTTTTCTTACCTCGTCTTCGAAACTGGATACTCTAGAAAGAGAAGATTTTGACACGGATACCAGCAGAAGAAGACAGAGTAAGCCTCCTCCAAAGACAAAGAAAAGTAAGGTAATCTAGCTTTACACCGACGCCTTACGGCAGTTTGTTAGCTTTCGTCTCATTAGAGCCATCTCCGAGAAACTCTCCGCTCACTCACCCACGGAGTCTTCGTGTTCTTGCGATTCTAGTGAAAATAACCTAGACCGACCTTTTCTGAGAACAACGTCGAGAACCATACCAAAAATCCATCCTCAGCTCATTCTACGGATCCTCTGAGAAAGTCTTCTATAGAGTCTCTACCTAACTCCATTTGTCTGTTCTCAAGAAAAATCAAAGACAGCGTATACATAGTGCTATATGTAGTTCTATTCTCCTCTCCACGAGACCTACAGATAGAATTCTATCTCTTCTCTAGAGGTCGTTACCCCCGTAGGCAGTCTATACCGTCCAAGGTTTGTTCTGTCCAATTAGCTAACGCTATTCAGGTAACAAGTCGTCTGAAAGGTGCTGAGAACAGTCAACCGGGATTGCTTCCCACGCTGCTTGAACTGCTTTTGCGTATTTCGATCCCACAAGACCGAAGGTCTTGTGAACGCCGTAAACGGCGGGATTCTCTCCTCGCAGAAAGATAGCTCATGTGAACCACTAGTCTATATACCACGCTGGTTTGATTTAGGATTATGTCCAACTCAGAAGTGTTGGAGAGGTTGCAGGAAATGACTCCTCGAGAGTTCGAGCACTTCGTAGCCGATCTCTGGGAGCGTCGAGGTTGGGATACAGCTGAAGTTAGCGATAAAGGTGCTGACGCAGGTGTTGATGTCGTCGCTAGAAAAGACGGTGTCTTCGAAGAGAAGCAGGTTATACAAGCTAAGCGATATTCTCGGAAGAAGAATAACAAAGTGGAGGGGCCCGAGGTTCAGCAGTATGCTTCTCTCCCAGACCAGACAGGTGCAGATAGTGTCGTGATAGTTACTACAGGGAGATTTACAGATCCTGCTAAAGAACGTGCCAATGATCTTAATGTCAAGACAGTAGATGGAGACGATATCCTCGAGATGATAGAGAAACACAACTCCGGGGATCTCGTCGAAGAATATGCTCCTACGATGGAAGAGATCAAGGCGTCCGAAAGTCCAACATCGGGATCGAGGTCGAGTCCAGCTACAGCGGGAGGTGATAGTAGCGACTCAGATTCCAATGTTGGAGGAGTAGTAGTACTACTGGTTATCTTGCTGGGTGCTGCCTTCGTCTTCGGAGGTGGGGGTGGGGGAGGAACTACAGGATCTCCATCTACGGACGGTGGCTCTCCGGTAGCGAGTGGATCTATGGACAGTTTAGATGTCACTGTTGAAAACGCTAAGTCCGTAGAAGGCTACGCTCTTGTGAAACTGAGTATCGAGAACACAGGTAGTAGTCCCCAGTCCTTTCCGAGTGGTACGAGCATGAATTTGGTACACAACGGCTCGACTGAGTTCTCTACTACGTATGACAATATGAGTATAGGCGGGCGCGAGTACGTGAATTACCAGTCGTTGAGTGGATCTTTAGAGTCGGGGCAGTCTACCTCAGGATGGATGATCTATGACATCGGTGAAGAGGTCTCATGGGAGAATGCTAAGATAGAATACGATGGTGAGATGGGTAGCTTTGAGTTGAAAATGGGTTAGAGAAGAAGCTAACGAACGTTTGTTTCTAGAGAATTCACCGAAGATGTTGGTTAGCTCAAGAGTCAATCTAGTTCTAATTCAGCCCAATTCCAGAATTCCTCAGGTGTACTGTAAATCACCTCACCGTGACCTCCTGTGTCGTGTACTTCAGAATGGCAACTAGGACAAAGGGGAACAACATTCTCCTCTTCAGCAGCCCCTTTGTCATCAACTGGCTGCACATGATGGATTTTACATTGTGAAAGACGGTTTCTGAATTCACCACATCCAACACATGCCCCATAATCATCTAATATTTCCTTCCGACGAACCATATCCACCTGTTCAACTCTCCGTTTCGCAGCATTATTTTGTAGTTTCACTTGACCTTCTTTTTCATCCCAAACAAATCTTCGAACATATACTTTATGTGCATCTGTTGCCTTCGCAATTCGGTAAACACCAGGGTCTCTTCCAAATACATGGATTAGAACGGCTATCTTTTCTTGCTTCTTGCCACTTGGACAGACATCATTTATTACTCTATCTAACAATGATAGAATCTCTTCATCAGATTCTTTTTTAATAAGTTCCTTTTGTAGAGATCCAATATCAAGGTCATCAGGGATCGAGTATTCAACTTTCTCTGGGTCTTTGGTTTCTCCATTTGCGATTCTTATTGCGAGTTTCTCACCCACTCCGTCAATCTGCGTTATTTCTTCGACATCTGCCCTCTCGAGTCTTTCAACCGATCTGAAAACATGCAAAAGATCTTCAGCTTTAGAGTGTCCACAACCCTCGTAATGATTCTTCAAATACGAAATCGAATTGGATTCAGAACCCATACACTCAGAATATAAGATAAGTCATATTATAATCTATTGAAATCGTCAATAACTGAAAGTTATCTGAGAGGGTCTCAAAGAGTCATAGTATCTCTGAGTACTAACCAACGAATCTAAAATTTGTCTATAGATGTTGGTTAGCCCAAGTGTTAATCTGAGTCACCTGACTCAGCTTAACATATATCCATCTACTCCGAATACTCAAGTAATATTTGCCCATAATATTCAAAACGAGGAGTTATCTTGAGATAGCTGGGTGATGAAGACATATCTGTCAAATATTGCCTTGTCTTTTTCAAAGAGTTTAAACACTTATATCTGTAAATTTTACTCAAGATGACATACGAGAACCTTGATCTCAAAATCATAAACCTACTCGAGGACGATGCACGTAGAAGTCTTAGGAGCCTAGCCGAAGAGCTCGATGTCTCGGTCACAACTGTAAGCAACCATCTTGAGAACATGCAAGAGGAGGGTATAGTAAAAGGCTTCAAACCAGTCGTCAACTACGACGAACTCGGTTACGGCGTCACAGCCACAGTGATGATAAAAGCCGAGGGTAACAGCATCCTCGATCTCACAGAAGACCTCAAAGACATAGACTCGTTCTTGAGTGTCTATGAGGTCACAGGAGAGTTCGACATAATCGCTATAGGCAAGTTCGAGAGCACGGAGGCAATGAACAACGTAATCAAGAACCTCTTAGAGAATCCCAACATAGCTGAGACCAACACCAACGTCGTCTTAGAAACTCACAAAGAAAACGAAGACATCGAGTTCGAAGTGAACTAGGTTTCTGTAGTTTCTTCTCACAGAGTATCGTCATACGCACGTCTTATTTTTTACAGATATAGACAGAAAGTATTTAACACATCTAAGTATACTCATGTTTGGGGGTTGTTGAGGACTAGATTCAGGGATTATTCCAATCCCCGCCCTCCTTCCAATAACCATTTTTAGGATGCTCCTTTCCAGAGCGGGGTGATTGTACTAGCTAACCAACACTCCTAGAGAATCTTCGAAAATGTTGGTTAGCTCAAGGACTAATCCATCCAAGGAGTGTTTCCACTAACACCACCGTGTCAAGTATTTCAAGTCAAAGATTTTTTTAAGTACACACACACCCCACTATGTCAAGTATTAGAGAAGAAAACTAGCTAACTCAATTAAGCTGTCGTTAAACTCTTATCAGACTCTTCTTCACTTTCTATCTGACCTTATACTAACTAACTAACATGTCAGTAATATTATACTACTCTAGAAATAGTATTATATATATAGAACCCAGATGATCCAGACGAAACCAAGCCTATCATAGGGAAATATTCTTCCTTATTTTTCTATTTCTTTTAATCAGATCAAAGATCTTTTTATCTATTCAACGACCTTTAGCACTCATTCCTACGTCTTCTTGCGTTTATACTTGACATGGTGGGGTGTGTGGAGTGAATATTCCTGCAGAGCGTTTCTCCAAGTTATACTTGACATGGTGGGGTGGGGGTCATTTATAAAGAACCCCATTTACTTGACATACTTGACATACTTGACACTACGGTTTTATATACTGTTAGTCATAATACCATTCCTAAGATGGGAGTCTTCGAGAAGAAAAATACAATCTTTGAGAACGAGGATGTATTCAGAGACGATTATCAGCCCGACAAGATCTATGAGAGAGACGAAGAACTAGATGACTACATCGCCGCTTTACAGCCTGTCGTAAATGGAGCAATCCCTCGTAACATCTTCCTCTACGGAAAAACCGGTGTCGGCAAAACGGTAGCTACGAGATTCCTAATGGATCAGCTCAAGCAAGATATCGACGATGGCATAGATCTAAGCATCGTTAACATGAACTGCACTAATCTCAACTCCACCTATCAGGTTGCCATCAACCTCGTTAATAAGCTGAAAGAAAAACAGGGCAAATCAGAGATAAAGACTAGCGGCTATCCACAGCAGGATGTCTTCAATATGCTCTATGATGAACTCGATGAGTTAGGAGGCACTATTCTAATTGTCCTCGACGAGATCGACAACATCGGTAGTGATGATACACTTCTCTACGAGCTTCCTAGAGCACGTGCTAATGGATACGTCGACGATGCAAAGCCCGGAGTTATTGGGATAAGTAATAAACTCTCGTTTAAGAGAAATCTTTCCTCTAAGGTCAAAGACTCCCTCTGTGACGAGGAGATAAACTTCTCTCCGTATGATGCTAATCAACTACGTGAGATCCTCTCGAGAAGGGCCGAAAAAGGATTCAAGGATGGTGTGTTAGGAGAGAGCGTTATACAGCTCGCTAGTGCCCTCGCTGCTCAGGATAGGGGGAGTGCGAGACAGGCTCTTGATCTTCTGTATAAAGCCGGTGATATAGCACGTAGATCTGATTCTGATACAGTCGAGGAAAAGCATCTCAAGAAGGCTGATAGGGAGCTTGAGAAGGATCAGATAAAGGAGGGCATCGATACTCTAACCACCCAAGGTAGACTTACTCTTCTTACTGTAGTTAAACTGAGTCTGAAAGATGATCCTCCTTTCAGAACCCGCGATATCTATCCAGAATACAGAGATCTTGCACGGAGAGGATTTGATATTGATCCTCTCGTGAGGAGAAGAATGCATGACCATCTCAAGGATCTCGGCATGCTGGGTATACTCGAGATATACGAGAGATACGAGGGTAAACAAGGTGGGAGTTACTACGAGTACGAGCTTGATATCCCTCTCAACAGTGCTGTAGAAGCCTTCGGGGAACAAGTAGGTACAGATCAAAGACACAGGATAAATCTGACTGATGACATCAAGAGCCTCATAAAACGTAATGGGTTGATGTAGTTAGTTGGGTTCGAGTAGCTAACCAACACCTCTAGAGAGCTTTCGAAAATGTTGGTTAGCTCCCCCAAGGTAACCACGGTGATATATCTGAGTCTTCCCTTAACCTCTCGACCTCGACGCCCACGATCCCGTTGAAGCTGTCCACTACCACCTGTCGGGGTTAGAGGCATTCATCTCAATCGCGTCGAGATGAAATACCTGCAACCGTCCGTCCTCATTTCTCTCGTTGAGAAGATAGATTCGAACATCTGAGTCTTCGAGTATCTCGGAGATTCCGCCGTCGACGAACTGAGCCTCGTCGACAGCTCCGTTCCGGTGCATGACACGGAAGATGTCGGTGGTCTCGTTAACCTCTAGTACTCTTACTCGCTCGGCGTTGGGTATCTCTCCCTCTGCCTCGTCGTTGCTCGTCACCGTCTCCAGTAGGAAAGACCCGCCTACGAGGGCGAATAGAGCCAAGAAAGTCAGTCCGACAGTAAGTGCCTTCCTATTCATCAAGACTCAACCTCGACTGACGTCTTTCGAGATTGTATAAGCGTCGGAGTGGGGTGAACAATGCTTTCTAGCACTTGCTAGACTTCAGTCCCTACAAGGGTTCATCTGTAACATTGTTAATTTCTGATTGTAGCCACTTCAAAAACTTGCTTCAACCCCACAAGGGTTCATCTGTAACGGAGATACAATAAGAGTGATCTGGACTTCATCTAACGGCTTCAACCCCACAAGGGTTCATCTGTAACGTCACCTTCTTGGTCTTGGCTTTCTCCTGAGGATGAAGCTTCAACCCCACAAGGGTTCATCTGTAACGGATACCGATGAGTACGATCTGCCCCCAGCGGATGAGGCTTCAACCCCACAAGGGTTCATCTGTAACCCCGAGTGCGGATTCGTGGACGACGGTCGCCTCACTGCTTCAACCCCACAAGGGTTCATCTGTAACTTTTCTCTACGTACTCTTTAGTATCCTCTTTAGGGAAGCTTCAACCCCACAAGGGTTCATCTGTAACGGGGACATCACGCACTATGACGGGAGAGGACATCTACAGCTTCAACCCCACAAGGGTTCATCTGTAACAACTACGATGCAGCAAATGAAAACGTTTCGATAGCAGCTTCAACCCCACAAGGGTTCATCTGTAACGATCTCATAGGAGCCGATCTCAGAGGAGCCGATCTCGCTTCAACCCCACAAGGGTTCATCTGTAACTCATCGTACACGTTTAATGCAAACTCCATGTCCTCAGGCTTCAACCCCACAAGGGTTCATCTGTAACCGAAAACGGCTATGTTGAATGGTACCTAGTTGATGGCTTCAACCCCACAAGGGTTCATCTGTAACGATCTAATATGAGCAAACAAGAACGCCGAGAACGAGCGGCTTCAACCCCACAAGGGTTCATCTGTAACTTTGCGAAGCCCGTACGATTCGAGGTACGCCCATTTTCCCATGCTTCAACCCCACAAGGGTTCATCTGTAACGAGGCACGCAACTCCTACGAAATCCGACCACAGGGGCTTCAACCCCACAAGGGTTCATCTGTAACTCACACCGAGGCTTGTGGCGACCGCGCAGTCCGCACACGCTTCAACCCCACAAGGGTTCATCTGTAACGTTAGGCTCAGATTGTAGGTCTTGATGTATGTTCTTTGCTTCAACCCCACAAGGGTTCATCTGTAACGCACCAACATTCTCAGCGGCGTCGGGATCGCCTGACTGCTTCAACCCCACAAGGGTTCATCTGTAACCAGCGACGGACTCGGCGTATTTGCGCGAATGGACGCTTCAACCCCACAAGGGTTCATCTGTAACGAAAAAGACGTCGAAGGCATGACGGAGACGGGGTGGCTTCAACCCCACAAGGGTTCATCTGTAACTGAGTGTAACGGGGTGTCTGTCGGCTTCCTGGTACTTGCTTCAACCCCACAAGGGTTCATCTGTAACGACGCGTGGCTACTCGCGTATTATGCGTGCGCGTGAGCTTCAACCCCACAAGGGTTCATCTGTAACTTTTTGTTTTATTATCGTTATTTATCTAACTATATAAGGCTTCAACCCCACAAGGGTTCATCTGTAACTGCTCCTCAACTGTTCTTCTATGTCTTCGAGTCCGTAGCTTCAACCCCACAAGGGTTCATCTGTAACGGAGCAATCGGGAGTGTCACGGAACCCTCCCTGAAAGCTTCAACCCCACAAGGGTTCATCTGTAACCGCTCGACAATGTCGCCTCGAAAGCCAAAGTGGTGTGGCTTCAACCCCACAAGGGTTCATCTGTAACTCGGGAATAATCTCGGTGGACTGGGTGAGTTAGTCGGGCTTCAACCCCACAAGGGTTCATCTGTAACGACGTCGACGCTGAGGCATCCGATGACGACATCCGCGCTTCAACCCCACAAGGGTTCATCTGTAACAGGGGGGCGAGGGCGGTCACTCCCTCAACCCGCCTCGGCTTCAACCCCACAAGGGTTCATCTGTAACGTGCAAGATCTCATAAATGTCGGCGCGAGAATTCCCGCTTCAACCCCACAAGGGTTCATCTGTAACTCAAGATAGTACCGAAGATATTGACGAGTTTAAAGCTTCAACCCCACAAGGGTTCATCTGTAACCGGGGGACTCTTCGGCGGCTCGAACTCAGACGAAGACGCTTCAACCCCACAAGGGTTCATCTGTAACAAGCACATGGTAGACTCAACTCACGAAAAGGCTCTGATAGCTTCAACCCCACAAGGGTTCATCTGTAACCATGCGCTCTAACCCGTCTATAGCGCTGGATTATAGACTGTGTTCATCCACTATATAACCATCGACCCCCAATAACGTTCAAACCCCCCGGGGTCGATGGAAATAGAAACAGTCACTCTTTCCTCAGACCCAGTCCGCTCTCGATAGAATACAGATCACTCCCTCTAGAGTCGACCACGTCAAACTCATCTATATCGTATCCATCGGCTTCGGGAAGGTCTTCAAGCTCTTCGGGTGGTATAGAAGCAAACAGGTACTTGAGTTCATCAAACGCTTCTTTCGCGTCCTCGTATTCATACTCCCCTTCCCGCTTCTCAAGGTACTCGTTTAACCTCCGCTCGTCTTCATCCGAGGTTAGTACAAGGCAGCATTCGTCTTCACTTAACGGCGTAATCGAAGGATAGCAGTCGCTTATCGTGGCTCCTTTCCGAGAAGAATGAGGAGGCGAGTCTGTGCAAGACGATACCTCCTCACGACGAATTGAACGTCGGCTTACTACTCTCTTTCCGTCCGAGATGCTGGACGACCACGCCGAGGAGGTCGGCGTGGTCGAACGTGACCGGGATCTCCAGATGCCTCCGCTGGTCTGGTCGCTTGTTCTCGGCTTTACTGCTGGTGAAAGCCGGTCGCTCGCTGATTTTCGACGCAGTTACAACGCAACCGCCGATGACCCACTCTGTCCGAGTGGCTTCTATCAACGGCTGACGCCGACACTGGCGGAGTACCTGCGCGACCTCGTCGAGCGCGGTCTCGACGAGGTCGCTGTCCCTCACACTGTCAGCGACGAGTTCAACCGATTTCGGGACATTATGAGTGCTGACGGCACTGTGCTTCGGTTACATGAGTTCCTTGCCGATGCGTACGAAGGCCGCAAGGAGGAGCAGGCTGGAGCACGGCTCCACCTGCTCCACAACATCACTGAGCAAACCATCGACGATTACACGATCACCGACGAGAAAGACCACGACAGCACACAGTTTGACACCGGCCCGTGGCTCGAAGATCGGTTGGTGCTGTTCGATCAGGCTTACTTTAAGTACCGCCGATTTGCGCTGATCGATGAGAACGACGGCTACTTCGTGAGTCGGCTGAAACCCGACGCAAACCCGGAGATCGTCGAGGAATTACGAGAATGGCGTGGCGACGCCATTCCCTTGGACGGCAAGCAGATTCACGATGTGGTCGATGATCTGTACCGCCAGCACATCGACATAACGGTCGAAGCGGAGTTCAAACGCGGGCCGTACAACGGGACACGGTCGCTGGATACGAAGCGGTTCCGCGTCGTCGGCGTCCGCAACGAGGACGCCGACGACTACCACCTATATATCACGAATCTGCCTCAAGAAGAGTTCACTCCTGAGGATGTAGCAACGGTATATCGGTGTCGGTGGGAAGCTGAGTTGCTGTTTCGGGAGTTAAAGACGCAGTACGAGCTGGATGAGTTCAACACGAGCAAAGAGCACGTGGTAGAGATTCTGGTGTACGCGGCACTGTTGTCGTTGCTGGTGAGCCGTGTGTTGCTTGATCTGGTCACGGAACACGCCGATAAGGATATCGTGTTTCCGCCAGAGCGCTGGGCGGCGACCTTCCGGTCGCACGCCCAGCTTCTCCTGCATCGACTTGGTGAGTACCTCGGCTACTCACCACCGCCGCTGCTTGATCGGCTCATCGCTGAAGGACAGAAAATCCATCAGGAACGCCAAATCCTACAGGAAAAGCTCGCTACTGTCACGCAACCGACGGTGGAGGCCTAAACTGAAGACGAATGATGACTGGCAGAAGCTACGGGACGACCTCCACGAAAGCGGAGTCCGTCCCTTGATTAAGCATCGTGAATTTACACACCTAGACAAGGCTCACAACGCTAGGATGAAAGATAAAGATTACAATCAACGCTGGATGTGTGAAACTGTCTTCTCAACCATCAAGCGCACGCTCGGCACAGCCGTGCGTGCGCGCCTCTGGAACCGTGAGTTCAGAGAAATGATCCTAAAATCTGCTATCTACAACATCGACAAAACTGTCAAATCATGAAATCCTACGCCTTATAGCGATCCTACAAAGCAGAGAACTCCAAAAGTATCTTCAATTGTGATCGGAATACTTCCGGTGTGACCGACAGGGAGGGGAGTCGCCCGAGCGACACGATGCGGGAGCGCGTGCCGGAGAACAGTCGGAAGTTCTGGCTCCTGTTGAACGCGAACCGGTGGCTGGTCGCCGCCGGGATCTCGGGCGGCGTGTTCCTCGCGCTCGCCATCATCGGGCACCTCCACCCGACCGGGGCGCCGGCGCTGTTCAGCCAGGGGGATCCCATCGAGACGCTGTTTCAGGGGCTCCTCACGTCCATCATCACGGGCGTCACGCTCGTGCTCACGCTCAGCCAGCTCGTTCTTTCCCAGGAACAGGGGCCGGTCGGGGACCAGCGCGAACGTATGGAGGGCGCGATGGCGTTCCGGAAGGACGTCGAGGATGTCATCGAGGAGCCCGTGAGTCCCGCCCAGCCCTCGGCGTTCCTCCGGTCGCTCGTGAAACTCACAAAGCGACGCGCCGAAGCCGTCTCGGATGCCATCCAGGACATTGACAACGAGACCCTCACCGATCAGGTGGCCGCGTTCACAGAGAACGTGAAGGGGAACGCCGACGCCGTCGAGAACGGTCTCAAGGACGCCCAGTTCGGGGAGTTCGACGTGGTGTTCTCCGCGCTGAACTACAACTACTCGTGGAAGTTGTATGCGGCGCGCCGCATTCGCGCAGAGAACGAGGACGTGCTCACCGAGGAAGCGCACCATGCGTTCGACGAACTCATCAACGCGCTCGAACTGTTCGGGCCGGCACGCGAGCACTTCAAGACGCTGTACTTCCAGTGGGCGCTCATCGACCTTTCCCGGACGATGCTGTACGCGTCCATACCCGCGCTCCTCACGGCGGTCGCGGGCATCGTCTACCTCGAATCGGCGCTGTTCCCGGAGACCGTGTTCGGCGTGCGCCCGCTCGTCGTTGTGGTGAGCGCGGGCGTGGCCGTCTCCCTGCTGCCGTTCGCGTTCCTGTTGTCCTACATCCTCCGCATCGTCACCGTGACGAAGCGCACACTCTCCATCGGGCCGTTCATCCTCCGGGAGACCGACCGGTCCCGCGACCTCGACTGGGGCGAGACCGAAGTGAAGAGCGGGGGGAAAGCAGGCGTCGACGACAAGGGTGAGTAGCGCGGCCGTCGACCGTTCGATATCCCACCGATGGCTATTGAATCCTCCACGGTGGGATGTCCCTTCACACGTTGCTCTCAAGTCCACAATTCTCGACGGTGAACAGGAGCTGGTCGAAATAGTCACCGAAACCAGCGCCGCTGACGGGTTCGACCGCTTCGATGGGAATGATCTCTACTGCCACGCTCGAAGGCGCGGGCGGTCTCTCAGTCATAGCTAACCAACATTTTGGACAGATAATATAAAATCTGTTGGTTAGCTCAATCAGTAGAGGTACTCTACGAGCTTGTCGACTCCTTCATCCACTTTGCCTTGTCTGACTTCACAGACATAGTCCGTAATCATCTCAGGCTGTACTGACAGTACGGAATGGGGAACGATAGAGCTGTCTTTCGGTGCCTTCCTGTCGACGTAATCTTCCTCTGTCAGTGGGATTCTCTCTTCGTACCACGTCCTCGTTGTTAGTCCCATCTTGAACGGGTCTGAAGCGAGTACGACATCACCGCGTGAAAGGTTAGAGAAGTCCTTATCCTTCATTTTCTCCTGCGTCTAACCACTCGCTACGGTCTTCTTCTCCTAGCTTTTCGTCGAGGAAAGACGAGGCTTGGTGATACTGGTAGGCGTCTCTTACCTTCTGTATGTCGCCTATCGTCCAGTAGGGTGGCTTGTGCTCGACTAGTCCCCGATCTCTGAGTCTCTTGAGTACTGGATGTATTGAATTAGAGTCTATACCCGTCTCTTCGACTATCTCCTTGGCTTTGTAGGCTTTGTCTCTGTTCTCTACGAGAAACTCGACGACTAGCTCCGAGTTAGTCTTAGGCTCCCGTTCCTCGAACTCACTCTTCTCTATCGGCATTAGTTATGAATACGCCTTCGGGACTCTTGTATCTTTGTATCATTGTATTTACACGGATGGTCTTTTAGTCTGACCACCCAGCAAAGACGACTCCCCCACAGACGAGAATTCACTGTGGTCAACCTTGGGATAAGTGTGTTCTCCGTCAGAGCTAACCAACAGATCTAGAGATTCGCCAGAAATGTTGGTTAGCTGTTCAGACCTCACTTCTAGGGGTACCTCCTCCTATATTAGACGTTAGCCCCGGAATACAGGCTATTTTACCCGTCAGACTCGCATCACCCCTACAAAACCTGGGGGTGTTGACCACGGGGTAGATCTCGACCCATGAGGAATCCTCAGAGGATGTTCTATCGGTCACGGTTCCCAATCTAAGCCTGTCGTAGCGAGCTACACGTGTAGCACACATGTAATCTCACACGTATGCGGGCTATTTCAGACATGTACGTCTGACGTAGTTTTATCAAGCCACAGAATACTACTCAGTAATAGCAGATCAACACCACCGAATACCCGCTTAGTACACAGTATCAAGTAGAGAATAGAGAGTCACACCCGTACCATACACACGAACACCGAGGTATGAGAACGTCACAAGCAGGTATTACAAAGTATGTCTAACGACAAGAGAAAGATCAGCATATCGCTTGACACAGACCTGATAGACCGTGTCGAAGAAGAGTACGACAACCGAAGCCAGGGTATTAGAGAACTCGTGAAGCAGGGTTTGGAGTACGATGAGCTTGAGGAGAAGCTCGCGGAGATGGAGGACGAGCTCAACCGCGTCAGAGCCGAGCGTGACGAGGCGAGAAACCAGCTTGAAGATCTCCGTAATAGAGAAGACCGAGAGATAGTCGAGTATCGTGAGGACGTCCTCGACGCGATCTCGGACGAGAAGCGTGAGCTCAGGGATAGGATCAATGACCTCGAGGAGAAGCTCGAAGAAGAGGATGACTCAGGGTGGTTGCCTTTTTAGCCTTCACCACTGAAGTATGGGTTAACGAGAGTGGCGGACTGTCCTTCTCGCCACCAGTCGACATCAAGGTCTTCTTTGAGTATTCGCCGAGGTAAGGTCATATAGTAGCCGCCTTTCTCGGTTTGGTGTTCTTCTCGGAGTACGGTCTTTCGTATGTATCTGAGTGTGAGATGTTTCTTATCGGATTCTTGACGTAGGAGGTCGTCTATGCGTTCTCGGTACTCACGGCGCACATCTTGTATGTTTTCGGCTGACATGGTGAAAAATTATACTTCCTGTTATTTAAAGCTAATCAGGAGCATAGTTGGATTACATATTCGACATGGATAACCAACATTTTCGAAGACTCACTAGAAGCGTTGGTTAGCTCTCACGTCGAGGCGACACGTCAAACGCGCCGATCCACGCCCCAGCGCGTCTCACCTCGGGGTTTAGAGCCGTTGAGACAGCGAAGATTCGCGACTGACGGGTATGAGTCTGATATTAGAGTTAAGAGAAAACGAGGGGTGTACTCAAGACGAGCTTGTCGAAAAAGTCGACGTAGAGGACGAACAAGCCGAGACAGCCGTCGAGAACTTGCTCACAAACGGGGTGATAATGGAGACCTCAGACGGGATGAGGGTGGTATAAACTCACTCGAACTCCTCAAGCTCCTCTATATCTGGTTTTTCCATCTCTTTTACATCCTCTATGTCTTCCTCAGACATATCTGTCTCTTCGAGGAGTTCATCTTGAAGCTTGGTGTGTTTTTCTGTCTTAGACATAACCAGTCACCTCTAACAGGTATTCTTCTCTCGTTCTGAGATAGTCTTCAGCATTTGACATCCTCACCCGCCTGAAGGCGGTACGAATTCTTCGAATTCGTTAGCCATCCAGATCAAAGATCTGGAGACGTATGCTGAGGTTCCCTCAGCATGCTCGTGAATCAAAGATTCACGAACGGGGTGAATCCCAGTTGGGATATTAAGGTTTGAAGTCTACCCAACGGCTTCTTGTGGTTCGAATCCGCAAGACCGATCATACAGGTAGACCCCGGGTTGTGCCAAACAACCGATACTCCTATCTTCTTGCTCAAAGCAAGAAGACTCAGAGTTACCTTCGGACTTCTGTCTTATATTTTCAGCTCCGTTAACATCCGAGTTAGCTACCGTATCACAGTCATCACAAACATATAGTCCACGTTCAACTCTCTGGTTACCATCGAGCTTACCACAGACACAACACGTCTTTGACGTGTTCTCTTCGTCTATCCTCTCTAGCTCAATACCACTCATCCTCGCCTTGTACTCTAGCATCCCGGTAAAGCGGTCGAACGCCCACTTGTGCAGATTCAGGTTACCTGAGTCCCCCCAGTTTCTGGCTTCTCCATCCTCGTCCTGACGAATATCCCCAAGATCGCCTACGGCGATCTTTCCAACGTCTCTCTTCTTACATTCGTCTACCATGTGTTTAGACAGTGAATGGAGGAAGTGTCTACGTCTCTCTGACTGTAAGTGGTCTAGACGAGTACGCTTGTTACCGTCCGACTTATCGAGTTTAGCTTTCTCTTTCTCGAAGTAGTAGTTGTTCTGGCTGAGTTCGTTACCGGGGTAGAGAACGGTATCGCCGTTCTCGAACGAGAGAGCAGCGAAGTTACTGATACCTAGATCGATTCCTACAGTCTCTTCTCCCGAGTCTTCTACTTCTATCTCTTTCTGTACGACTAGGTGTAACTCCCACTTTTCTTCCTTTTCGTCGTATACAGCACGAACCTGCTGTATACTTCCGTCTATCTCGTTGTCTGGTCTGTGTAAGTCGTACTCTATGAGGATGAAGTCGCTACGTTCTTCTACTTGTTTGTGATTCTTGCCTTTAGAGAGACGTAGTCTGTTATTGTCAGAATCGTGTTTTATACCACGATTCTTCCATGTGACCGTACTCCTAGGATGTTCTTCGTGGACTAGATTACCAAGGTCATCGTAGTACCAACGTTTGCGGTAGCCAGGAGGATTATCCCTGCCGTCGTCGGAGCCGTACCAAGACTGGTAGGCTTCAGAAAGCTCTTCTAGAACTTTCTGACTGGACTGTGAATGTAAGTCCTCGTATCTTTCGTGTTCTTTCAACTCGGTCTTCAACGTATCTTCTTCAGGGATCTCTCCTGTCTTTTGCCAGACTTCTCTAGTGTAGTATCTGGCGACATTCCATAGTTTCGAGGCAGACCAACCATGCCTGTCTAAATCACTCTCTACTTGAGAGTGATTTAGTATCTCGGCTGTTACTGTTAGGTTGGTCTCCATGACTACACGTAGTTATTGTATTCGTATATTATTAAATCTTACTTGAATATGAGTTTCGTTGAATATCCAGTTATGTCTATTAGAATGGTTTGGTGAGTAGTTTAACGGATTCATCATGACCCTGAAGGGTCAGGTATTCTCCTGTACTACGTATAAGTGTTTGAGATAATGCTCAGGAAAGTCCTCGACGTCGTGTAGCTTCTTCCGGATCCTCTTACTCGTCTCTGTTTCGGCTTCTCGTAGCCAGTCGGCAGCACGCGCCGACACGACAACGTCGGTCATCTTCTACTCTTCGAGCTCCTCGTCGAGTTCCTCTAAGGGTATGGCGTTTTCTCTGTCGACTTCCTCGACGCGTTTCTTAGCTTCTTCCGAGAGACGAGGTGCTACTTTAGCCCACCACACGACAGCGTTCGCACCTGCTTTCTTCTTTCCGACAAGGTCTTCCTCGTGCATATCCCTAAGTCGGCGGTAGACAGCGTCGCGACCGATAGGTAGTGCGTCAGCTAAGTCAGACGCAGTTAGAACGGGCTCATCGGCGCGGTCGAACAGTTTTAGTATATCCTGCTCGGTGACCTTCTCCTCGAATTTACCACCCTCGTCGCGAGTCCTTTCAGTCGACATACACGTTGTTATGCTCTTCTCCCACTTAACCGTTCATGTCGTAGTGAGTCGTTAACTTTAATACCATTCACTACGTAGTGAGTGGTAAGAGACGCAGGATGCCCTAGACGAGAACAACGACTGAGAGTATCAGGTATCTCTTTGTCTTCTTCACGCTTCTTTCGGGATACGCAGGTCAGTCCCAAGTAGCTTTCCCGTCTGAGCTAACCAACATTTTGGACAAATAGTATAAGATCTGTTGATTAGCTAAGAGAAACACATCACCCGAGGTCAACTATAAGCTTACATCTGACCTCGAAGGCGTGGTCTTCGCCGTTAGAGTGGGAAAAGCTATAACAACCCACACTCCAAATTATAACTATGTCCTTAGAAGAAGACGTCGACCATAACGGGGAAAAACTTGCCAACGGAGACACAGTATCAGAACGTGTTGAAAAGGTCGACATCGACGAAGAAGACACCTGTTCTACTGACGAAATGCGTGAGCTTCTCGGGCTTTGATTCTATTCTGTGTAAATGAGTGGAGAAGATATTACTTCAGTTGAGCTCGTTGAGAAATGGGTATACAAGGATCTCCAGTCTGGTTTTACGGCTAGAGAACAAGAAGAAATTCTTGATGACCTAGATGACTTGGAGGATCAACTGACAGTCTGGAGTAGATCTCTTCCAAACGCTGTTGAACGACGTTGCCGGCAAAACAGTTTATCGACGCAGGCAAGGAGGTTTTCGCAGCTACCTCATACGCCAAGGAGACACATTATATTGTATCGGTATAGGTAAACGAGATACAACATACGAGCGTGACCTGAAACAGATAGAAAAAAGAGCAGATTCGTACGATCCTGAAAATAAAGATAAGTAACTCCATACGACATCAAGGTCAGCGGCGTCTAATCCCAGGGGTCTATCCAAACTCTTCATTCGACTGAGACACCGAGTTCAGCGACCTATCGGAGAGTATCGATCTGCTCCGGATCAGAGAAGATCCTGCCTAGGGATCTAAGAGCTAACCAATATTTTCGAAGACTACTAGAAGTGTTGGTTAGCTCCCACGTCGGGGCGACACGCCGCTCTCAGGATCCACGTCCCAGGGCGTCTCACCTTGGGAGTCAGGCAGATTTTCATTACGCTAAGGGTTTAGTAGTACCAGATTTTATTGTAATACAAGAATGTCAAGTAATACAGACAGTGGAGATGTCATCCACGTCTCTAAGAAAGGGCAGGCTACTATCCCGAAGGATCTCCGCGAGAAATTCGGTATCGAAACACCAGGGAAAGTCCTAATCCACGAGGAGGACGGTAAGATAGTAGTCGAACCCCTTCCTTCGGTCAAGGATATGCAGGGAGTACATGGCGAAGAGTACGAGGAGGGCGAAGTTCTCGAACATCTTACTGAGATGAAAGAGGAGGACAAGAATCTCGAACGGGAGCAAGACGAGAAACTAGGACGACACTGATGACTGACTACGACTATGACTATGTCTTCGACACCGAGCCTCTTATCGCATACCTCTACGACGAGCCCGGGGCTTCGACTGTGACTCGATGTCTCCAGAAGATCGAAAGCGACGAAGATGCGGGGACAATCTCTCATGCCACTGCGACCGAAATTGTCTACAAGATCGCCCGTCTCGAAACAGGCGACCCGAACCACACCTCACCCAACGAAACTGAGTACAAAGCCGGTGAACGCGATCTGCGTGTCCTACGTGGCTTTGGATTAACTGTCGAAAACCCATCGTGGAGTACTGTCGCACGTATCAAAGGCGAGGGTGGTATCTCCCTCGGGGACTCGTATGCCGCCTCTCTCGCAGTAGAAGAGGATGCTACTCTCGTAGTTGGGGCAGACCCCGAGTTCGGCGATCTATCCCAGAGTATCGACCTACTCCGAATCAGAGAAGATCCTGCATAGGAGTCTAAGAGCTAACCAACAGATCTAGAGAAATATTAGAAATGTTGGTTAGCTCTCACGTCGAGGCGACACGTCAAACGCGCCGATCCACGCCCCAGCGCGTCTCACCTCGGGGTTTAGAGCCGTTGAGACAGCGAAGATTCGCGACTGACGGGTATGAGTCTAATATTAGAGCGTCGTAGTACTGTGGTTAGATATTAGTACTTAATATAGTAAGTACTGGCATACTACAAATCTAACATTAGAACGAACCAAACACCACCAAATCCCGCTAATCTATATAGCAAAATAGAATTTATACGTAACACAGTAGAATACCTGACCCTTTAGGGTCAGGATGAATCCGTTCTCGAAGTTACCACTTCGAGGGCTGTTGAGCTTTACTCAACAACGTCGAACTACTCATGTGAACTACCCTACCCTACCTACTCGCCGCCGTTGGCGGCTCCTTGAGGAAGGGGGCTTACCGCCTGTATACAGCTAAAATAGCCGAGAGTATTCACTGCTACACAAGAGAGCACCGAGTCAATGACACTCTCAAATATATAAACTACACCAAATTATTTGTGTAAAGAGTATGTCTAGAAGAATATGTCAGAGACAGACCGAGAGTCATGGAAAGACGAAAACAGCGGACGGGAGAGAGTCCGTTATGTCGTCGAAATCCTTGAGAGTCCTGCGACGGTACAAGAGATAGCAGATAGAGCAGAGGTCTCTTGGTCTACAGCCAACGACGAGCTTGAACGCCTTGAAAACGACGACTGGGTGGAAGAGACTACAGTCAAAGACAAGAAGGCATATAAACTCAATCCAGTTCGGATACTCTTCGACGAAATCTCTAATCTTATATCAGAAAATAGCCGTACAGAACTAGAGACTAAGCTAACAGAGCTAAAAGAAAGGCAGGAGAGCTTAGTCAAAGAGTACGACGCCGACACACTCTCAGAATTTCGACAACAGCTTTCCGAAAAGGATCTATCCTCTGATGAACTACGTGAGAGACAGAATATTATAGAGACATGGGAAACAATCAATTCCGAAATCAGACTCGTCAAACACGCCCTGCATATGTATGGTGACGTGTCTAATCTCTCGTCTCCCACGACAGATACTGAAACGGGTATTTCAGAAGCCTAGATAGGATAGAATAATATGGTCTTCTTTCTCGCCGATAGAACTAATCTTCAGACTAAACGCCTTCACGAACGTATCAAACAAAAAATACAGTCCCGGTTCGACAATATAACTAGAAGAATAGCTGAGCCACGCGAACCCGGATCATACCGAGTGATCGGTGAAGCTAATCCTCAGCTGCTCCTCGACGACGCGAAGTATCCTGAAGATACAGGACGGATAGAGATCGGATTCAGACTTCGCCATCAAAAACCGAGAGAAGATTACTGGATTAACTGGATAGAACTGGAAAGAAACTTCTTAGTTGGATGGCACCAAGACGACACTCGTCAACCGCCTCGGGGTCAAGCCCCGAGGCTTGTCAGTGGACTCCCGCTCTACCCGCGTAACGCGGAAGGCCGGAATTGGCCGTTCGCATTCAACGTCCCTGACTTGAGGGCCAGTTGACTGGTGGCCCGTCCAGCATCAGACTTGAGCCAGTGCTGGACAAGACGCCACCCGATATTCCGAGCGGCGTTATAGTCGGCGTGCAGTTCTTTTCCACACTTCAGGCACTCGAACTCGTCACCATCACGGTTGTCCTCGTGCGTGAAGCCACACTCGCCGTGACTACACCGCTGGGACGTGTAAGCAGGGGCAACGTCGTCCACGTCGATGCCGTATTCTTCGGCCTTGTATTCGACGTGGCGTTGGAGTTCACGGAACGCCCACTGCTGGAACTTACTGGCGTTCGAGATGCGCTCACGAATGTGTTTCAAATTCTCGAACGCAATCGCCGTACAATCGTTCTCCACGACCTCCTGCACAATCGCTTTCGACACTCGGTGGAGGTAATCTGCACTCCACCGGGCGAACCGTGAGCCGATGTTCTTAATGGTGAGGTGCGCGGAGCGAGTGCCTGTCTGTTGGAGGTTGCCGCGCCGACGCTCGTACTCGTCGCGGCGGTGGTTGAGGTAGTCTGCGTTACCAAGGAACGCTCCCGTGCTGGTGACGGCGAGGTATCCATCCACATTCAGGTCAACGCCGAGAACCACTCCGTTCTCGGTCGAATCGTCGCTAGAACCAGCGGGTTCGACTTCTTTCTCGACTGCGACGTGGAGGTAGTACGTGCCGTCACGCTTGTGGAGCGTGGCTTCCTTGCGTTCCCAGTCGTCCGTCCAATACTCCGCAAACGGTGTCCCTGTCTCGTCTTCGGGTGTGACGAACTCGGCGGTCACGCGGTCGCCAACCGTGGCGAGGGTAACGTGGTCGTCGTTGTACGTGATGGTGCGGCCGTTGTACACGACAACGCTTCCTCGGAACTCGGGCTTGCTAGCCTTTTTGCCGTCGTCGAGGATGCGGTCTTTGCAGTTGCCGAGTGCGTCAGCGGCGAGATTGCGGGCGGATTGGACGAGGCTGGCTTGCAGACTGGTCTGCTCCCGAACCTCTGTGTAGGTTTGTTCGTGGAGCGTGTTTTTGGTGTCCTCGATTTCTGTGGGGTCGTCGCTCCATCCAGCGTCAGCGACGTGTTGGGCCGCCTGTTGGAATTGCTCGAACGTCTCATCGAGAACGCTGTGTGCGTCCTCGGGAACGTCGAGCTTTAGCTGGATGTTTCGGACGACCTCCATACTTCATTAGTACCGTTGGAGATACCTGAAAGTATTTATTTAGGCGTGGGGGAGTCGGCCTTGCCATCGTGTGTGGTTTGCGTCATCGAGTGTCGGCTTCCTCCCCGACCTCAAGGGTCGGGGTATCCGCCTCGCAATCTCTATGAAGAGCTAGGGAGAATACATCTACAGATCAACTACGAGTCTACCCTAGTAGATAGGCAACCGACGGAGTTTATCAACTCACACCCTCTCGACGTAGTTGAACGGAGATTGAATTCCCTTCTAAACGTAGTTCAATCTGTTAGATGGGAAGATGAAGAACCAACAGGCTTCGGTGACTAACTATAGCAAAAGGAAGTCAATCAGATACTTATACCAAATCCGATAGACCAAACAAAGAGACGTCGTCTCTCGACTCGGCACACCGGAGGAGGTCATCTGTATATCCAGACCGGCTGAAAAGAACATACTGTGTCGAGGCGTCGGCTGGCTCTTCCGACCAACGAACCTCCTCGGCAGTATTTTCTAACCCGAATAGAACACCCTCACTCACCGGTGAGGAAGTGAACTTACATTCTCCGGCGACGAGACCCTCTTTAGTGAGACCAAGGACATCTATTTCATGTTCTTTGAACCACCACTGACCAACGTCGAGGAAACGTCTATCGAGAAGATCTGGGATCGCATTCTGACAGAGACGCTCGAACAAGGGACTAACGTAGTCCGAGAACTCAGGTGCTACGATCTCCTTGAAGACATCGTCTTCCAACAGCTGTAGACGATCCTGGTTACCGTAGACAAAACGGAACCAGAACTTAAACAGAGGTGCTGAAAGACGGTATCTGCCTCTTTTCGATGAAGTCGGCGAAGCCGTCACAGGTATGTGACGTTCGACAAGTCGGAGACGACGGAGCTTCTGTAAGTATGTACTCAGAGACGAAGAGTCAATACCAGCCATACCGGCTATTTCGTTGGGAGTACGTCGTCCGTGTGCGAGAGCCCTCAGTATGCTGAAGTACTTGTTCGGCTGGCGTAACTCGGTACGAAGCAGGAACTCCGGCTCTGAGTGCAACAGCCCTTGTTCTGAGAGGATAGTATCCTGGATGTTCTCCGACAGGTTCTTCTCCGGATCGACTGTCTGTAGATAATACGGAGTTCCTCCATAGACTGACCAAGTCTTCACCGTGTCCTCATCGTCGTAGTCTGGGAAAAAAGCCCGTGCTTTGTCGACAGCGAGAGGTTTGAGATCGGTGGTTGCCGTACGTCGACCGTACAGAGGACTGTTACCTGCCAAAACCTCGTCTTCCATGACACTGATAGACGACCCAACTAAGACGAGTGTCATCTCTGTATCCTGTAGCTGAGTGTCCCATACACGCTGGATACGAGAGGGTAATGAGCTGTCTTCCTCAAGTAGGAACGGGAACTCATCGATGATGACAACTGCGTCTTTCTGCCCGAGTGCTCCGAGAATAGCTTCCCAGTCGCGACGGACGTTCTCTATTTCCGGAAAGGTTCTTGTCGCTACGTCGACAAAGCTCTCAAGCTGGTTCTGCGCAGTGGACTCCACAGCTTGGTAGTAGACAGCGTCGTCTCTCTCAGAGACGGACTGACGTACAAGTTCACTCTTTCCGAGACGTCTACGTCCGTATAGAACCATGAACTCAGAGTCTTCAGACTCATATAGGTCAACGAGAGTTCTGAGTTCCTCCTCTCGGTCGACGAATCCGTCCATACTTGATGATACTCTTACGACTTATTATCTCTTCGGATTTAGAAATTAGGATTTCTGAAATGTAGATTTCT
>CP169076.1:0-10286 GCA_041891055.1 Halorutilales archaeon Cl-col2-1
TCGAGGATTCTCTTTTGTGGGGTTATAATTAGCTCTTCGTCCTCACCGGCACTTTCAGCCTCAGTCCACCCCACACCTGGTTGCACTCTCGTTATTTTGGTGTTGTCGAGGATTTTGACTTGTAGGTCGCCTTCGTACTCGTCAGTTTTGGCGTTTCGTATCCTGTAAGTGGTTTCTGGGAGAAGTGTGGGGGCGTCTTCACTAAACCGTATGAAGTCCACCATACCCGTCATATCCTTGAGGATACCGTACTGTTCGACCTTGTCGCTGTTGTGGTCTTCTTCTTCCCACATCTCAGCGGTGAGAGTCACAGTTTCACCTGGGTTCAGAGTGTTTATCGGTCGTGGGTCGTTGTCACTGCTTTCGTCTTTGTCTTCTTCGTCTTCATCTCCTTCGTCGAACATACTCAGGGAAACGTCGACCTTCTCCCCCGCTTCGTCGAGGTATATCCCCACCGACCGGTTTATGGGAGACGTGGGGATACCTACGCGTTCGACGTAAGTGTCGTCTCTGTCTTTCGAGTCACGGAAGCGGTCTAAATATTCGTTTTTCTCAAAGAGGGCGTTGTTCAAGTTGTGATCCCTGTGGTACTTACGCACCTTAGAGTAACACCGCGAAAGGTTGAAGCGTAGCACTTCTCCCCCGCGTAACAGGGTGTAATGCTCGTCTTCTTCGAGGTACCCTGACATAGACGCGTGACCCAACATCTCGACGAAGTCGTCTAAGTGACTACGACGCCGTCCCGCTTTTAGGTCTCCTATGTTACCCGCGACGTGAACTAACGCGTCTTCTACGTCCTCATCTACGTTTCCGGCGTCTATCGGGACGTCGACGTCGTGCTCTTCCGCGAATTCCTCGTAGATACGTAGACCGAAGAGGGAGACCTGTAAAGCCGTTCTCTCGGAGTTCCCGATACCCCCGATACCGTGTTTTTCGAGAAGATCCTCGACCTCGGGACGACACTCACGCCAAATCTCTTTGAGTTCGTCGTCATCTTGTGCCAGTATCCAGCGGTAGTAAGCCACGCCGTGACCTTCTAGATCCTTTGGGCTAGGGTACTCTATGTCTCCGTCTTCGTTCTCAAAACTCTCCCCGACGAGTTCGGCGTACCTCTTCTGCGTCTCTGTTCCATCTTCCGAAACATCGGGACGGAAGTGGGTTAGAAGGCTACGCCTTACCAGGGACGGGTCTTGAAACTGCTGTTCACCGGTCACAACCACGGGGGCTTTAATCTTGTAGGTCTCCGTGCTTCCGTCAGGGCGTCCCTTAGCCTCTGAGCCTCCCCTGGTCGTCTTTCGACAGTAGTCGTGAAAAGTGTCTATACGGCGGTCGGAGATGTCGGCGGGGCGATACTCGTCGAACCATACAGGGATAGAGTTCGACGACGAAAAGCTTGTGAGCATACCATGGGGCGTCATCTCGGAGCTTAGCGGGTCGTCGTCCATACCGAAGGCACGCCAAAGGACTTGTAGCGTGCTCGTCTTACCACTCCCAGTATCGCCGGTTATAGAGAGAAGCGGAAACTCTCCGACCCAGTCTAGGAACTTCGGGTTGAGAGCCGATGCGTAGAACCACCCGATTACACTTAAGAACCTCTCGGAGTCACGGATCTGGGGTAAGAGGCGCAGGACGGCTTCGAGGTCGTCCTCGTCGACGTCAGTCTCAGGTGTGATACCACACCGTCGTTCTATGTCGGTCTCACGTTCGAGAAACACCGTCTCGGGGGTATCAGACCACCCGTCTGACGAAATTGTCCCCTGGGGGGTAACGAACTCGTCGCCGTGTAACCCCATAAGGTGTGTCCCTTTCTGAGTCTCTTCCTTTTGGTAGGCTAGAATCTCCTTGAGGTCGTTTCTGTCCTCCTTATCGCCGTCCCAGCGGGTCGAGAATTCACGAACGATCTTGTCCTCGAACTTGTCGCTTCGGTTGAAGACCTTTGGTCTCACGTCGACGTTGTAGGGTTCTCCATTCTTCGGCTTAACTCGGAGCTTGAAGTGGTGTGTATCCCTTTCTGCGTGCTTAACTTTAGCCCGTGTCTCTATCAAAAAGTTAGACAACTCTCTAAACCGTCGCTCGTCGTCTTCATTTGTGCACCAGTATCCGTAACCCCCGTCACGGGCGTCGAGTCCTACCCAGTCAGGCGTCTCTTGGTCGGGTTCATCGTCGGGGTCGAAGGCGTCACCGGCTACCTTTCCAGCTTCACCGTCGTGTCTCTCGGGGTCGTAGTAGGTGTTCACTTCCTTAAGTGCGTTGTCTATGGTGAGCTCACCGTAGGTTTGTGACCCTCTGTCCTCGTCCCACTTGTCGCGCATTAACCCGCTTTCTCGGAATAGCTCGTCGATTTTATGACGGTCTCCCCCTGTCCAAAAAGCCAAGTGACACGCTAAAGCCATGTCAGCCTCGGACTGTGACGGATACCCCGAGGTCGAGCCGTTCCACAAAGAAGCGAACTCGTCGCCGTTCTCGGCGTTCTTAGCCTTCTCTATTATCTCTTCGTCGTCGAGGTCAAGGTCGACGGGGTCGGAGTCGGAAGTCTCGGTATCCTCGTCAATCTCTTCGTCGTCGACGACGTAGTCGTTATGTACGTCCTTGAGGGCGTCTTGACGGCGTTCTACGGGCTTTGTGTCGCCCCCAAAGCCTGTCTCACCTGTTATGGTGAAGTAGCGCGCCTTACCGTACATCTCGACGTCGCCCTTACGGTTTCCGCCCTCGGGTATAATACCGTGCACCAGGACGTGTAGCCCCGTTCCCGAGACAGAGACCTCGGTGTAAGTGTCGAGACGGTCTACTATATCACGCGCCCAGTCATCTATGTCACCCGTCTCGGGATCACGGCAATGGTCGAGGTCGACACCGCATATTGTGTCCGATTCGGAGAAGACGAATCCGACGCCGTCGACGTCGCTGTTAGACTCGTAATATAACTGCGCCGTGTCAAAGCTAGCCCACGTGTCGGGGTCTGTGGTACTCGCAAAACCCTGTCCCTTACGCGGGTTCACTGGTATCTTTGTTTTTTCTCCGTCTCTCTCTTCTTCGCGCCAACATAACCACTGGTCTCTATCTTTGAGTTCGTCGGGTATGCTCTCGAAGTTCGGAGTGATCGGGGTGTCTTCGTCGGGATATTCGGTGTCGAGGCGGGGGGTTCCACCGTCAGTATCGGTATCCTCGGGGTGGTTCACGACGTTGTCGTTTACTTTAGCCTCCCCAGGCATATCTTCGAGAAGATCCTCGGGTTTCTGTGGCTCTTCGGGGTTACTCACTGAGAATCCCCCCTCTCGACACGATCTTTGCGTGGTGTTTCGACTTCCTCCCTTTTGTAATAGATAGGTTATTCACGGGGATGAAACCCGTAACACCGACTATCTCGGCTTCGGAGTCGTAGTCATCGAAGTGTACCCGCTTAACCCTCTTGTCGAGGTTGAGATACACGTACTGGGGGGCAAAATCCTTGTGCCTTAGTAGTCGGCGAGCCACCCCAAGTTCAAAGCTCTCGACGCGGGCGGTGTCCTTGTCTCCAGGGAACCTAATCAGGGTCTCACGTTCTGCGAGCTTGTACGGGGAACTCGTCGCTACCTTTTCAGAAACTTCGTTGTCAAACGTACTACTCACATTACTCACGGAACCACACCCATTATTAGGTAAACCTCGACGTAGCCCGTACTGGGGCTAGCCTCACTGTGTAGGTCTGTATCCGTAGGTCTTTGCCTCTTAGCCGTGGATCTAGTGCACGTTCTGGTGCTCATTTTAGGTCTCGTAGGTGAGACCCGACCCCCCGAAGAGGATATAACGCCAAGGCACGTCTCAGAACACAGTAGGGAGCTTGACCAAGGGCAAACTTCAATACGGTCAATTCCTTAGGACTATACAGGCTCACACCGAAAGGGACGTTAGATCCCGGAGGGTGTGGGTCTGTTTGAGTCATACCCGTAAGGGATTGCATACAACACAAATTGTGTTCTGAGACCTGTTGGCGCAGGTCTCTTAACTTTTTAACCGAACTATTCACCTTAGTCACGTCTATCTCTTGTTTAGGTATGCACCATAATAAAGTTTCTCACGCTCCTCTACGCCGTATGTGGGTTTTTGACTTGAGAATTTAAAGTATACACACCAAACAGAACCGCAGTACAGCGCGGTTTCATTCACCGTCTCATAGCTATGAAACGGTCGCGTACTGCGGTTTTAAACGCTAAGAGCTAATACACACACGTATTTTTCATGGACGCCAAACCCCGAGGATATGAACGCCAAGGGCGAATAATTTTACATACAGACACATATCACGTTTTGTGAGGTACGTCTTATGCCCTTGTGCGACCTAACACGGGCGGGTGTGTTATTTTAGTTGACCTATCTAAACATACATACGATCCAACTCTCCGTAAACGCGATTTATGATGCCAAGACCCACTACTATTAGACAAACATAAAGGAATATGCCTAAGTGCAACATAGATTGCACTGTTACCAGCACAGATGGGGATAAAGTTACAGTAAACTAACCTAACGTAAAGCAACCGTCGAATAACTATTCGAAGGCAGAGAAGAAGTTATGAAGAATCTAATAACATTACACTACCCTAACCTAATCCCTCTCGCCCCGATCTTCGTCGTCGTCGCGTGACTCACCGAGGAGCCACACCTTAGCCCTACCCAGGACGCCTCGGCGTTGTTCTTCGAGCACTTGAGCTAGAGCTTTGTCTTGGCGTTCCTGGTGCTCGGCAAGCTCGTCGACCTTCGCCTCGACGTTACCACGAGCTTGTAACTGGTTCCTAAGTTCGTCTCGTCGGTTCTCAAGCCGTTCACACTCCTTCCGAAGATCTTCATACTCTTGGCGTAGGTCTTCATACTCGTCGAGTATTTGGCGTAAGGCTTCGGAACGAGACGACGCGTCCCCCTCGTCTTGGCGTACGTCGAGGCGTTCGAGTTGATCCTCGGTGAGACTGACGGATACTTTCTTCATACTGGTTCGTATTTTCTTCCTACTCCTTCAATCTACGTCAGACGTTCTAATGCTAGATTTTCCCGCCACCGAGGTCGAGATGAGGAGGTTGAAAGCGGGAGGAGCCCGAGCCATGTTGAAGAAAGCCCAGCCACCTAGAGAGAATTATAACGACCTTGTTACTCTACATTTTGCCGAAGTGTTATGAAAAATCTCTTATCAATAAGATAAATCAAACTACATTTACATCTATTCAAAGAAGAAAAGAATTCTTACAAACTTCTTCGTGGTTTATTAAATTTTTATCAAGACCTTAACGACGGGGGTTGTAACACCTTTCCGTCAATATGGAGTAACACGGCTGTTATTCTCCTAAGATCCTCCTTACAGCCGAATCTGTTCTTATCGTAGACCACGCTTCTTTCTTAATCTCAAGCCGATAAGAACCCTTTAGCTCTCTTTTCTTCTCGGAGTATCCCGCCGTCTTACCTCTGTCTACTTTCTGAATCAATCCCTCCCCGAGATCCTCGGCGTACTCACGTATTCGCTTGTGGGTCTGACGGTACTCCTTAGCTTTCTCAAGAGGTATTCCTTCTTTGTGGTGTAGGAACTTAGCTAGCTCTTTAGGATTAAATACGTATTTCTCTCCTACGTCTTTACCGAACCTCGGAGCCTCTTTCCAGAGGTTAACCGCTCTTCTCTTATTCTCAGAAAGCTCTTGGCGTAGGTTCTCGTCCCGACTGTACTTCTCTATGTCATAGGGAACATCTTCCGTCTTATCGGTGCTAACGCCGTTCTCTTGTATCTCAGAAACCTCTTCTCGTAGGTGTTCGACGAGATCTAAGCTCTTCTCTATCTCTGTCTCGACGTTTTTCTCGACGGATTCGACGTCAGCCTTGACCTCCTCGACCTCGTTCTTGAGCTGTGAATATCCTTCTTCTAACTGAGAGAGTCTCTCTTCTATGCCTGAGACCTTTTCCTCTACCTTCTCGTCAATAAGAGCCTCTATGTCCTTCTCAGACGTCGGAGAAGACTGGTTAGCGACACTCATACCCACACCTCCTTGGGGTCAGAAGAGTTTCCTTCGTCTGCTATGCGTCTGATCTTGCCGATAGATTTATCTATCGGTGTGTGTGATTTGAACATGTATAATCACGGTTCACGGTTCACGATTCTCTTCCGAGGTCGCTGGTGACGTCCTCGGTCACTACATTATTTTTACTGACTCGTAGCTTGCTCTGTGTCTATGATTGATGACATACTACTTAAGTTTTTGTCAGACTATTTGTCTCGACCTACGTGACTCCGAAGAGCTACACCTTCACTCGACTCAGTACGCCTCGACGTTGTTCTCGGAGTACTTGAGCTAGGGCTTCGTCTTGCCACGTTCCTGGTGCCCGACAGAAGAACGAGAAGAGCGAGGTGAAGCGGGAATACGCTGATATACACACATAACCGAAAAACCGAACCCCGCGGTTAGGGGGGTATACCCCCCTGACTAATATATGTTATAACGCGCGCATATATGCACACGCGCGCGAGCGCGCCCGCTTGACCCTTTCCCGCCCCTCGGTTAGATTAGTTAGTCAGATGGAAACGGCAGACAGAGGAGGGTTAGAACACCCCACGTTTCCATGAAGAAACGCAGTACTCAATAGGATTAGAACAAGCCTGAGTCACTTGAGGTCTCGGTACGGTCTGGGGTGTCCCGCTCGTCGTCGAGGTCGTCGAGTTTCCGCTCAAGCTCGTCTAGTCTATTGTGAAGGTCGTCAAAAGACTCAGAGTACAACCCCCAGCGGATTGTCCGCCGGAGAATATCCGCTTCGGATATGTCTCTCTCTTCGGCGCGGGTTTCTATCTCTTCGGCTACATCTTGAGGTAGACGTACACTCTTCTGTGTTTTCCCCATGTTTCCATATGGAGACTACCGACATATATATTTCATTATGACACATATGTACCACATGACACTGGGTCAACAAATGATGAATAAGACAGGCAGAAAGACATTTGTGTGTCCCTTGTGTGAGGACACGGATTTGAACAACAGAACTGGGGAAAGGGAGAAGATGTACTGCAATAAGTGCCAAAAAGAAGTAGTCCCTGACGTGCACGAGAACACCGGATGACATCCTCCCCGTCGTGAACGACGGGGTTTCCTCTCCGACGTGGGAGTCTCAGCAGGTCTAAGATTCCCCGGAGGCAACATTCCCGTCACGGTGGACGGTACTCGGGTCTGTGCGCTGTTCTTTGGGACTTTCCCTCGCGGGAGAGCGTGGTGACTCCGACCAGTCGTAACGTGGCGGTTTCTTACCGGAGCTTACGCGATTCACTCCCGCCGTGAACGGCGGGATTCTCTCGCTGTATCAAGATAGGAGGGGGGGGGGTATAGAGTTACACATACGTGTAATATTACACGTATAATATACGTATAGAGTAGACTGACCCACAACTATATAGCCCCCTGGGTATGAGACAGGCTACTCGGGGACGAGCTCTTCACCGATAGTCGACGGCGTCGGCTTAGCTAAGTATGGTTCTATACTCTGGTACGACGACCAGCCGCCTATCTCCATCATTACTCTAACACTAACATCCTCCTCAACGAGGTAGTGTGTTGCCCAGCTACGGCGTAGATCGTGACTCGACACGTGGCTCCAACGCTCAGACTTCCCGGCGTCGACGAGACTCCGTGCGGCTTCACGTACCCATCGACGGATAGAGTCTACGGAGACGTCGACGTATGGCTCAGACGGTGCTATGTCTCTCTCTTTAGCGTAGTTCTCGAGCTCACGTTTCACACCTCGGGGTACGTATGCGTCTCTCGTGGCTTTCTCACCGCCCTTCGTGTTCTTACCTCGTACCTCAAGCTCCCAGTACTCTCCGTCGCCGTTGTACTGTAGACCCCGAGGTCGAGCCGTAGGTACGCCGCTGGCTCGAAGCCCGATTTTGCCCATTAAGAGTATAGCTATCCTACGCTCCCAGTCTTCTTGGCGTGCCTGTCGAGATAGGAGGTCGACCTCGTCGGGATAGGATAACCAGCATTTCACCTCGTCGCCTGAGTCGTCTATACGCACCATACACGGATGTTTAACTTAGCGTGTGAAAAGAGTGTTGGAGGAGGTGTATCCCGGGGTGAGATGTGGTATATATGGGTTGACGTCGGGTGTTCGTACACGGTTAATTATACAATACGTGTAACAACTAACCAACAGATCTAGAGATATATTAGAAATGTTGGTTAGCTCTGAGTGAGACTCCAACCCCGAGGTCGACCACAAGGGGTATCTCACCTCGGGGGTCGGGAAAGAAGGTGCTCACGAGAGGGTGTGTTGGTGTTTGTACTCGGGTCTTTTAGTTGTTTTTCTGTCTGCGAAAAACAAACTACAAAAGTTACCAAAATCCTACGCTTTCTGGTGTTTATAATAATGTATAATATGGACAACACTACTGCGGGATACATACTATCTTAATCGGTGAATATTACTGTAACAATCTATACCGAGAAGGCATTACAGCATCGGGGTAAGGATGCAATTTCCTTTGTGTAGGGGGTGTAAAGAAGTAACCCTTTTACATTTAATCGCTGTACTAAGGTAATGTGGATATGGAACCGTTAAAGTCCCTGAACGAGGAAGAACGACAACGTCTCGAGGGTGTTTTTGAGCGGGCTCTTGAGGAGCTTGAGGTCGGCGAGGTCGAGACAGCCCTGGATAGACAGATGAGTCTTAAGCAGTACTACAACAATCACAAGTCTAACCGAGGGAAAGTAGAACCATTTCTCGAGGAGCTTCGTGAGATCACAGAGAGATACGGAAAAGACAATCCCCGGCGCGAGATGGATATTATCTCACTCTTCCTTAAGACGGAGATGAGTCGCCCAACATACTATAAACTGCGGGATCGTGCCGAGGAGGAGTTGGGCGTCGATCTCGAGGAGTACCGGAAAGAGGTTCCCACTAACGACTGGGCGACCTGGCAGGGGTAGTTCTTTCTCACTTACACCTCGTGTCTCGTTTTGAGTGTATTCAAGCTGTGGGACAGGGGGGTGTCCAAAATATCCCCTCCAATGTGCGCACGCGCGACCCCCCGCCCCCTCCCCGACGAGAGTTACCACAGTTGGGGTCTAAAATGATCTTACACCATGCCTTACAGTGAATCTTACATATCTTACATTCATCTTACATTCGAGAATCCCACGCCTTCTGGTGGATCTTACACATCTTACACTATATACGATTAATGGTAGATAGAATCAGACAAATCTGTGAGCTTCAATATCTCGTTTTCTCTCGTTCACTCTCACTCTACCCTGACCCCCTAGAGATAGCGTAAGACGTGTAACAATCACTATACAGCATGGGATTTTGTAGTGTAAGATGGGTGTAAGATCGGTGTAAGGTCGCGTAAGATCGGCGTAACCTCGGCGTAAGATTGACTATCTTCCGTATATTACGTTTGGGTGTAGGACAAACAGTAATGGTAGAGGTACTGCTAAACGACGAAGACAAAAAACCAGATGGTACGAAGATCGAGGCGATAGGTTACGAGGTTCCGAGGTCTGACCAGTTCCCCGAGGGGGTCAAGTACAGTTTCGTGTACTTTCACCCTGACGACGACGTGAACATACTACGGTACGACAACGCACACGAGCACGCCGGAAGCAAACACCACAAGCACGTAAGGGGTGAAACACACCCCGTGGACTACGAGGGGAGTGTAGAACAACAGTACGAGAAGTTCCTAAACGAGGTCGAGGAAATTTATGAGCATGAATAAAGACAGGCACGAAGGTATAGAGATACCCGAGATACCCGAGGGTACGGATCTGATAATCACGTCAGAGACCTGGGAAGAGTTCAAAGAGGGTTCGGTAGATAGAGCTAGGTCGTTAGACGAGGGAGAACAGCCACCCCACGTCGTCAACATAGAAGACCCAAGCGAGTTCCGTAAGCTACTCACACCCAAACGTCTCGAACTCATAGAGACCGTCGTAGAAGACCCTCCCGAGAGCATACGTGATCTAGCCGACAAGCTCGACAGAGGTCTACGTGAGGTACATGAGGATCTTGAACTCCTCGAAGAGTACGGTATAGTCAAGTTCGAGGAGGAGGGACGCGCTAAGAGACCCTACATACCATACGAGACTGTCAGGATAAGCGGGGAGATCGCCAAGAAGCCCCCAGCGTGAACCTGTATCTATACCACCCTTATCCCGTCTGAGGTCTCCATTATCACCCCGTTTGTGAGCAAGTTCTCGACGGCTGTCTCGGCTTGTTCGTCCTCTACGTCGACTTTTTCGACAAGCTCGTCTTGAGTACACCCCTCGTTTTCTCTTAACTCT
>CP169077.1:0-3311 GCA_041891055.1 Halorutilales archaeon Cl-col2-1
GTGACCGAGCGGAGCGAGGGAGAGAGTCCCGACGACCGCCGACCGACCTCTTCATGCTGTCGTGGTGGTGGTCGCCTGTGAGTCAAGAGAAGTTCGACGTAGACGTGGCTCCCAAAGAGTCTCTGTCCTTCCGCGAACCCGAGAAGACGTTAGGAGACGCTAAGCACCGCCTTCTCGCCGACCACCAGTATCGTGACATGGGTGACGAGGAGTTCCTCGAACAGGCTGAGGAGCTTTACGCGGACTGGGTGACTGAGGATACCTACCTCGTCATGCAACAGATCGAGAAGCGACTTAACGATTGGACTGGTTCACGCACTGAGTCTGTCGAAAACTTCGGAGTCAAAGCCTCGAAGCGTGGCAACGACGTTTACCGCGCTCGTGTAACCGAGAGGTTCAACGAGATACGGAAGGCTCTACCTAACAAGGAGTTCTTCGACAAAGACGCTACTCGGCAGGTACAGTCTACACGAGCTTTCTTCGTCTCCTTAACCTACGATCGTGGTCGTCATGGTCTGGTTGAGTCATGGGATCGTGTCGGCGAAGACTATAACCGGTTCCGTAGTCGGTTACAGCGGGAGTTTGCGGATAGGTGTTCTCGAGTTGGTAAGAAGGGTCATAGAATAGAGGACTGTGACGTGTGCGAAGACCGTACTATACGACAGGTTCGTATCTTTGAGGGGCAACAGTCAGGATACCCTGCGCCACACGCCCTGATCGTCATGGACAAGGACATACCTGTCATGTATCACGAGAAGTCTGATAGTTGGCGTATGGCTTCTTATTCTATGTCTCAGAGGGTTGAGGATTGTTGGGGGCGTGGGCACGCCGACGTCAAAGCCGTCCATACTCTCGACGGGGAGCTGGGTCAGACTACCGAAGTAGTCGAAGACGAGCATGGTGGTAAATCGGTAGCTATGCCTGACGGTGGTCGGTCGGAGTCTGGTGGTGGTGCTGTCTCGTATATGCTCAAGTACCTCAGGAAGTCACTTTCCGCCGTAGACGAGGGTAACAAGACTCAACTCCGTACTCTCGTCATGTCATGGCTCACAGACAAGAGGGCGTTTTCCGCTTCCTCAAATTGGCAGAGTGTCATGACTCTTCCCGACTCGAACCCACAGTGCATAATTCAAACAGACCTGTTCGGAGAAGAGGTGACTTCCGTCGAGATCAAGATGTTAGGCACAATCGCAGTGGACTCACGAGGCGATCGTCCGCCGCCTTGGCGGTTGGAGTTCGACGACTTGGACATGGATAGGATAGACGAGCTTGTGTCCCAGTAGCCTGTCTCACGCCTGCCGAGCCGTATAGTTGTGGGTCAGTCTACTCTATACATATAGTACACGTATAATCCTACACGGGTGTGTAACCCTATACATCCTAGCCGGTGTTCTCGTGCACGTCAGGGACTACTTCTTCCTCGCACCTGTTACAGTACATCTTCCCTTTTTCCCCTGTCCTGTTGTTTAAATCCGTTTCCTTGCACAAGGGACACACAAATGTCTTTCTGCCTGTCTTATTCATCATTTGTTGACCCAGTGTCATGGTGGTACATATGTGTCATAATGAAATATATATGTCGGCAGTCTCCACCTCGTTATTCTACCCCTACGCCGTACTGCGTATGCATATGTCCACGGCTTTGTTTGTCCCCTACGCCGTCCGGTGATTTCGTATAACATCACTATCTAACCGAGGTACTGCGAAGGGGTCGAGAGGGCGCGCGCCCGCGCGCACATATGTACGCGCGCGTTATTGTATATTTGGTCGCGGGGGTATACCCCCCCATACAGACCGTTTCTTAATTTGTGACCTGCCCCCTAATCCCGCCGTTTCTCCGGTCTGCCCGCCTTACTCCGATATTTGCTAAACGGGTTCTCGGTTCCCCCGCGTCTCGTCCTTTTCTCCGAAAATTTGCCCTATTCGGCATTTTCCCGCGCCGTCTGGCGGTTTTAAATCCGTATTCACCGAATTTCGGGTCTTATTTTCAAAGAAATATACCGTGAAAAGATTTATAGGGCGCGGGGTTTAACGTGAAATCGTAACGGAGGTGATTAAACGAAAAAATGGGATTAAGCAAAAAGACGCGCATGGCTAAGGCACAGGCAAACCTTGCGGGGCTGTTTATCGGCATAATGATCGCCGCCATAGTTGGCTTTAACGTCGTCGTGCCTGTCCTCCAGGACGCGTCCTCGAACATGACTGGAACCGCGGCAGACATAGCAGGACTACTGCCGCTGTTCGTTGCGTTGCTGATACTAGTCTCGTTAGCCGCGCCCCTCATGCGGCGCGTCTAAGAATCGAGGAGAGAGTGTTTAACCCCCTTAACGTTTCTCTCCTCTTCTCTGCCTTTACCGTCGAATAGTTATTCGACGGTTGCTTTCTCTTAGGTTCGTTTACTGTAACTTTATCCTCATCTGTGCTGGTGAGAGTGCAATCTATGTTGCATTTAGACGTATCCCTTTACATTTGTTTAATAGTAGTGGGTCTTGGCGTCATAAATCGTGTTTACTTAGAGTTGGGTCGCACGTATGTTTACATACGTCAGCTATAATATTACACCCGCCCGTGTTCAACCGCACAAGGGCACGAAACGTATCTCACACAACGTGATATGTGTCTGTATGTAAAATTATCTGCCCTTGGCGTCCATACTTCCGGGGTTTGGCGTTGTTTTGACAGACGTGTGTGTATTAGCCCTTGGCGTTTAAAATCGCAGTACGCGACCGTTTCATAACTATGATGCGGTGAATGAAACCGCGCTGTACTGCGGTTCCATTTGGTGTCTATACTTTAAATCCTCAAGTTAGAATCCCCGCGCCGTCTGCGGATTGAGCCAAGAAAGGTTTAAGTGGGCTACGCTATAATACTGAATCAGTGCCTTTGGGAGGGCACTACACCAAACCATGACCGAAAGTATCCATCTCCGTCGCGTCCTGCGTTCCGTAGATTTAAGAGGTAGTATGGAGTATCTTCCACCGTAGTAAGGCAGGTGTAGTGCCCTCCCAACTTACATACCCTGCCTCGAACTTCTTACCGAAGAGCGACAGCTCTAGCTGTTATTCTATCCTCGACGAGCTGACGGGGATTGTTGCTGTGGGGGTGGTTGCGTGACGAGATCGGAGTCTGCTGGTTGGAAAGCAGTCTATCACTCGTTAGGCTGTCCTGTTAGTCAGCACGACGGGGCAACTGGTGAAGAGAAAGCCCGCGACCGGAGGGAGCCGGAACTTGGAGGAGGGAACGGGGTTGCGGAGCGCGACCTTCGGGGTTGGGAGCGCGACCATGGACGGAAGTGGAAGCGAAGGGAGGCG